>CALITN010000097.1 GCA_938041595.1 uncultured Flavobacteriaceae bacterium
TTTGGGATTGATCAAGGCAGCACAACGTTTTGATGAAACGCGTGGTTTTAAGTTTATTTCATATGCTGTTTGGTGGATTCGCCAGTCTATTTTGCAAGCCCTAGCAGAGCAATCGCGTATCGTTCGTTTGCCACTCAATAAGATTGGGTCGATCAACAAGATAAATAAGACCTATGCCTTTTTGGAGCAAGCCCATGAACGCGCCCCCTCCGCTGAAGAAATAGCCAAAGAGCTGGACATGACTGTCAATGATGTAAAAGAGTCGTTAAAAAACTCCGGTCGTCATGTATCCATGGATGCACCCCTAGTAGAAGGGGAAGATTCCAACCTCTATGATGTTTTGAATAGTGGTGAATCTCCAAATCCAGACAAGACCCTTTTGCACGAATCACTTCGCACCGAAATTGAGCGCGCTTTGGAAACTCTCACACCGAGAGAAGCAGACGTGGTTCGCTTGTATTTTGGTTTGGGAAATCAGCACTCGATGACCCTAGAAGAGATTGGAGAAACATTTGATTTGACCCGCGAACGTGTTCGTCAAATCAAAGAAAAAGCGATCCGTCGTCTAAAGCATACTTCGAGAAGTAAAATTTTAAAAACCTATTTAGGATAAAACAAAAAGGCAACTTTCGAGTTGCCTTTTTTATTGATATACTATGGCAAAAATAGCACCTTCTATCCTTGCGGCTGACTTTGGCAACTTGGAACGCGACTGTAAAATGGTAAATGCGAGTGAGGCTGATTGGTTTCATATCGATATTATGGACGGCGTATTTGTACCCAATATTTCCTATGGAATGCCCGTTTTAAAAGCCATTCAAACGGTTGCACAAAAACCCTTAGATGTTCACCTTATGATTGTTGATCCCGATCGCTATATCGACACTTTTGCTGATTTGGGAGCTAGTGTACTAACAGTACATTATGAAGCCTGTACCCACTTACATCGTACACTTCAGAAAATAAAAAGTTGTGGAATGCTTGCCGGTGTTGCGCTAAATCCCCACACTCCTGTTGATGTATTAGAAGCTATCATCCAGGAGGTAGATTTGGTCTGCCTGATGAGTGTCAATCCAGGTTTTGGAGGGCAATCGTTTATCGAAACCACTTACGAGAAAACAGCTGCCTTAAAGGCACTAATTTCAAAAAAAGGAGCCAAAACTCAAATTGAAATTGACGGAGGGGTAACCAATCAAAATGCCGCTACATTGATTCAGGCAGGAGCAGATGTGCTTGTTGCTGGTTCTCATGTTTTCAAAGCTGAAGACCCTCCAGCCACTATCAAAACGCTTAAACGGTTCTAAAACAAAAAAGCAGCGAATTATCGCTGCTTTTGTTGAAACTTGAGTATTTTATTAATTCGATTTTAAACGGAATTGTACCCGTCTGTTTTTGGCACGACCTTCTGAAGTGTCATTGCTATCTAATGGATTGGCTTCTCCAAATCCTTGGATCTCTAATCGTGCAGCATCTACCCCCATATTGATAAGGGCGTTTCGAACAGACTCGGCTCTCTTTACAGACAATGCTTGATTGTAAGCTTCATCACCATCATTCGAAGAATAGCCCTCTATCACAAAAATTCCTCCAGAGTTTTCTGCTAATACCCCTTTAATTTTTTCCAAAACATCGAACATTTTCTTACCGAGAATACGATCACTATTGGCCACAAAGTTAATCATCGAACCATAAGTATTCATAGTAGACACTATCGAGTCGGATGTATCAGGGCAACCGTTCTTTTCAGCTGAACCTGCTAGATCTGGACACAAATCGTCAGCATCAGGAACACCGTCACCATCTTTGTCATCTATAGGACAACCATTGTTTGATTCGGGGCCGGCTTTGTCAGGGCATTCATCAATACCATCGTGAACACCATCTGAATCTTTGTCAGGGCATCCTTGCATTTCGACAGAACCCGCTACATCTGGGCATAAATCGTCTTTATCAGCCACACCATCACCATCACTATCTGGACAGCCTTTCAATTCTTTAGATCCCGCTTCTTCTGGACAATCATCTTCATTGTCGGGAATACCATCCTCATCTGTATCTGGGCAGCCCTCAAATTCTTTCAATCCAGGAACATCAGGACATTTATCTTTCTCATCTGAAATTCCGTCTTTGTCACGATCACCTGTACCAAAGTTGTAACTCAAGCCAGCCTGATGTTGGAAATGACGAACACCGTCTAATTCGTATGCGTTTTTGAAATTTGATTGCAAGCTCAAAGCCATTGACGGGGAGAGACGAAAGTCCAGTCCAAAACCGCCCAAAACTTGTTTTGAAGCATTTTTGGAAAGCAAAATTGCATTCGTATCATCGGAATTGGAAAATTGGAAACTTGAAAACCCCCATCCTCCTAGAAAGAAAGGGCTTATTTTTCCTCCTCCAAAAGGACTATATTTTAAAAATCCATCTGCGCTGATATAAGGATACTCGGTTCCAGATGCAATCCCGTCAACTTTTGTAAGGTTGTTTACAGACAACATCGCTCCGACAGAAAATTTTCCTTTTAAAAAACGCTCTAAAGAAATCGTAGGACCGCCTATGGTCCAATGATCTCCTATATTGGCAAAATCCTCAAAAAAGTCACCTTGAGCTCCGTCTGGAAAAAGCCGACTCGGAGTGCCCCCCACAGGATACACATCGATAGCATTAGCTGAAATGGTCAATCGCCATGGGTTTTCCGACGTCTGTGAAAGCCCCAAAGCAAGGGCTCCAAACGTAAATAATAATAGTAGTCTTGTTTTCATAATACGAAGATTATTCATTATATCTAACTACTAACTTCGCGTTTTATTGTTAAAACAAGTTGAATTTTTTGTAAATCCTTACAAAATAAAAAGTCAATTCTTAATTAAACCCAGCTCTATCAAGCGCTCGTGAAGAAATGCCCCAGCTGTGATGGGGTCAAATTGCAATGGATTTTGAGCATCAATGCAGTTGGAAAGACAATCCAAAGGCATCTGAGCCACAGGATGCATAAAAAAAGGAATCGAGTAGCGCGACTTTCCCCATAATGCCTTAGGAGGATTCACCACTCGGTGAATCGTAGATTTAAGTCGATTGTTAGTGAGTCGAGCCATCATATCACCCATATTAATCATTAACTCTCCTTCCTGGGCATTGGCAGCAATCCATTCCCCTGATCGGTTCTGTACTTGCAGCCCACCCCCTTGTGCTCCCATGAGCAGCGTAATAAGGTTGATATCCCCGTGGGCAGCAGCACGAACGGCCTGTTTTGGTGCTTCCTTCAATGGGGGTAGTGAATGGGGCGAAGAATAGAATTTCCTTTTTCCACAAAAGGCTGAAAGTAGTTTGGCTCTAAATCCAAAAATATAGCAATCGCCTTTAACACTTGAAGGGCTGTTTGTTCTAAAGCCTTATATACTTTTTCCCCTATACTATTAAACTCTGGAAGCTCCGCCACTATTACGTTGGAAGGATATTGAAAAACTTTATTTTCTGCTGTTGACAGATACTGCCCAAAATGCCAAAACTCTTTTAAGTCAGCATGCGTAAATCCTTTGGCTGTCTCTCTACCAAAAGGAGTGTATCCGCGTTGTCCTGCCAAACCTGCAATATGATATTTCATCTTAACAGACTCCGGCAACTCAAAAAATGCCCTGATCTGTTCATACAACGCTGTTCCCAATTCACTGGTCAAATAGTGTCCTCGCAATGCCACAAAACCTATATCGCTAAAAGCGGCCCCCAAATCTGAAATAAATTGGTTTCGGCTCGAAGACTCTTGAGATAAAAACTGTTGTAAATCAACTTGTGGGATTATTTGAGTCATAAAATATGGATTGCATTTTGGTGATTTCAAGATACGAGTTCTAATTTTTCTTCATTTGAATAGAACCAAATTCTTTAGCATGATCCAAGGAGTACTAATTATGACTGTCACCCTGGCAATAGTTCTGTTACTAAAAAAAGCTTTTATACGATTAGCAGAACTTTCGGAAGCAAAAAAATCACACTTCAGGCGTTTTTATTTAATTTTTCTTGGAGTCTTTTTTATTATTCATGGCATCGTCATGGGGATTTCTAACAATGCATGGGGTTGGATCGAACTATTCAATATTGGGTTTGGAAGTTTCGCAGTGATTCTATCGCTTGCTTTTCCCCAAAAGCTATAAAAAAACCCGCCAAAGCGGGTTTATTCATATTATGAAAATCTCATTGGGACAATGGAACTCTCAATCGAAGCTGATCCCATCCCATGTACAGATCCACGCCATTGTCTGCCGCTTCAAAAGCCATTGAAAAAGCTTCTAGTGATTTTTTACCCTCTTGAACGGGTACTTGAATTCGAGCTTGGTCTAAGGCTGGGTTGTAAGTATAGGCTCCCCAAACATTTGTCGCTTTATTGATTATTACAGTCCATTCTTTTTCACCCGGAATCGTATATAGGGAATAGCTTCCTGAAGGAATATTGGTATTCCCTAGTTTCATATCAATATAGAATGTAATCTCACAGGCTTCATTGGCGCCTGTTCGCCATACTTTCCCATTGGGTGCAAGTTTGGTAACGGAACGTCCCTTTAACTGAGGACGGGAATAAATAACACGTACAAGTTTATTGGTCTCGCTATTGCTGACGGGAAACTTAATCATATCCAAAGGGCTTTTGTCCAATCCTCTGAATTCTTGTGCCTGAAGGGTAAAAGTGGTTGCTACTAAAAGCACCACACTAACAAAGTGTTTCATCATTGAATTTTTTTTGATGATTTAAAGTTAAGAATTCACATCCTTGCAGTTGTTAAAATCATATTAAAATGACTAAAGCAAGATTCCAATACTAGTCTTCAAAAGAAGAATCTCCTGTTTCTTTGTTAAATAAATACGAATTCTACGATTAAATAAAATACGGAAGCACGTTGAAGTGTATCTTCGTAAATAACTATTGGATCGAATGAGTTTTATTCGCTACTGCTGCTTGTGGTCTTTTTATCTGCTGATTGGCATTGTCCATTGGAAAACATTTGCTCAAGAAGGCGCAGTAGGACTTATAATGGAAGCCGAAGGAAACCAAGCCTATTGTCCCAATAGCATACTCCCGATTGTTACAGAATTTTCCATCTCAGACCCAGACACCAATGAATCCCCTGCAATCTATATCCAAATAGTATCGGGCTATAATATAGTAGAGGATCAACTTCAATTACTGGGGATGGAGACGCTCTTTGAAAGTAGTTGGAACCCAAGTGAAGCCAAACTTAGTATCCAATCCAAAACAGGAATGCCTGTTCCCTATTCTGATATCGTTTCCGCTGTAAAAAATGTTGTCTATACCAGTTCTAACCCCGAACCAGCAACAGACAAAACCATAGCTATTACATTGGGTAGTGCCAATTACCTTCCTAGTACGGGACACTATTATGAATATGTTTTTGCACCCAACATTACATGGAAGCAAGCACGAGAAAGAGCAAAGCTTAAAACCTATTACGGGCTAAAAGGATATTTGGCAACTGTTGGACAAGAAGATGAAGCGCAATTGATCGGCGAACTCAGTCCAGGAGTTGGATGGATTGGCGGATCGGACGAGCAAACAGAGGGCGTCTGGAAATGGATGGATGGCCCAGAAGCTGGAACTGTTTTTTGGAATGGATTGGCAGACGGCAGTACTCCCAATTTTGCCTATTGGAACGAATCGGAACCGAATAACGCTGGTAACGAAGACTATGCTCATATCACTGATATCAGTATTGGGAATCTAGGAGCATGGAATGACCTCCCCAATGTTACCGCAACTTCAGGACCATTTCAAGCCAAAGGATTTCTGGTCGAATACGGCGGCATGCCAGGAGATCCTATCGTTCGTAATTCTGCCAGTACACAAATTTTTATTCCACGCATTCAAGGCATTGAAAATGCGACCGGTTGTGAAGGACAAGCCTTGACCTTGACCGTCGATGCAAGTATCGATCAGTTGAACTGGTATGACGCTCCGGTAGGAGGAAATCTAATTCATACCGGAGATAACTATAGCAATACATTTTTTGAAGATCAAACCTTTTGGCTAGACTGGGATGGTATTGGATGTTCGTTGCCTAATCGGGTCAAAATTAAAGCCAAAATATATCCTTACCCTGTGCTTCTTGAACCCAATCTGGTCGTTGAGCAATGTGATAATGACAACCTCAACGATGGAATTACACGATTCAATTTAGAAGCATTGGCCGCATTGATTTCTCAAAACTACACGCAGGAGACTTTTGAATTTTATACCGAGTCCGATTACCGTCTTTCTTCAAAAATAGTAAATCCGAACACGTTTCGAAATACAGCATTCCAACAGCAGTTATTTGTCAGAATCAATACCCCAGGAAATTGCTATGAAGAATCTCAGGTCACACTAAAAGTGGCCGCTAGCGATGTTTCACTCAATAGTCTCTTTGAATTCCAAACCTGTGAGACCGCCGTCAAAGATTGGGGATCCGGAATCGAAGGTTGGGATGTTTCCCTTTTTGATACGCTGGAGACCGAAATTCGATTGGCCAACCCCAAATTTAACAGTCAAAACATCGAAATTAGTTTTTATTCCTCGGAAGAAGACGCCCAATTGCGGCAAAACGCCATTGTTTTCTCAGCAGAGAACTCGCTATACTTCATGAAAACTCCCTATAAACAAACCCTATGGGCGCGTATTGAAAACTTAGACTTGAATCAAATTAGTTGTTTAGGCGTGGCCCCTGTAGCCCAGTTGCAAGTAAACCCCTTACCTAGTTTTGAACGGTTGGAGGACTTTACTGTCGTTTGTCAAAACTTAGACCCCGTGCCTATCGGAGTCATTTCTTCAGATGATCGTGCGTATACGTATCAGTGGTTTTATGAAGGAACGCCCTTCCCCTCAGCAGTAAATAGCCAAACAGCTGTTCAAGAAACCAACCAAGGGGGGCTTTATGAAGTGATTGCTACAACAACAGACGGGACTAACTGTAGTCGCACCCTTTCTTTCACTTTATTTCCCTCTAATCAGGCATCGATCACACAAGAGGATTTAACCGTAGTGGATTTGCAAGGAGAAACAGGAAGTTTGGAAATTCGAACCGACTATTTAGGAATCGGAGATTATGAATTTACCCTATACGATCCGGATGCGTCCTATCAAGACGATCCCTATTTTGATAAGATTCCACCGGGAATTCATTCGTTATTTGTACGCGATAAAAATGGCTGTGGTATCCGTGAAATTTCCTTTTCCGTACTCGGTCATATGAAGTTTTTTAGCCCCAATGGCGACGGGATCAATGACCGTTGGAAAATACTGGGTGTCAGTGCAGATTTTCAGCCCCAGAGTCAGATCTATATTTTTGATCGGTATGGTCGATTGATTACTGAGATCAGTCCTTCGGAAGAGGGATGGGACGGAGCACTCAACAACTCCATCCTTCCTCAAGACGATTATTGGTTTCGCGTGTTCTTTCAGGATGGAAGACAATACAGCGGTCATTTTAGTTTATTGCGTTCCCGATGAAGAGAAATAGACTTTTTATCGGGCTATTGTTTCTTTTTTCCAGTCTGGGAACAAATACCTACGCACAAGGGTATCGCTTGTATTTTCAAGAATATCTAGCTGAAAATATGTACCTCATCCACCCAGCCATGGCTGGTGTAAATCTCGGTAAAACACGTTTCAATTTTGGGACGCGAACCCAATGGGCCGATTTGGAAAATAGCCCTCAAACACAATTTGCCTCCTTTGAGTATCAAGCCAGTGCCCAAAATACGCTAGGAGCAAAATTCTACAACGACGCCAACGGGTATCACCAACAAACGGCTTTCTATGCAACCTATGTCTACCGTATTTATCTCAATGATGAAGTCTGGAATACGCGAAGAATGTATCCGACAAAAAATGATGAAATCCAGGAAGTGTCTTTCGGTTTGAGTGTTGGGAGTCAATCAAGAAATCTTGATAGCAGCAGCTGGCGCTATCGAACCAACGACCCATTAGTTACTACCAACGCGGCACAAGACGGATTTGTAGGAGTCAATGTTGGAATGGCTTATGTTTCCACTCGCTTTTCGGCCCAAATCTCAGTACATAATATTGCCCTAAGTCCAAGCAAAAAAAGCCCACGAAACGAAACAACTGTTTTTGATACTGCTGGATTCAAACATCTATTGACCTCTTTACAGTATGAAATCTATACGGATTCGGGATGGAATTTTGAACCGAGTGTAGTGTGGCAATTTTTAGAAAAAACCAAAGAAACAGCCTTTGACACGAGTTTGAAAATTTATCGCCTGTTTCCCAAGGGACGCCTTTGGGTTGGAGCAGCCTACCGGCAGAATAACCTGGGCACCGTAGTACGCAACAACAAGCTAACGCAAACGCAATACGATCGTCATTGGACTCCCCTATTTGGTGTCAACTATGGCCGAGTAAAGTTTGCCTATCAATACAGTATCCCATTAGTTGCTATCAATATGGGACATGGAGGGATTCATTTTTTCAATCTTGGCTTTCAACCTTAAAAAAAGCCTCCCTTTCGAGGAGGCTTTCAGATTCCAACATAGAATTAAACAATTTTAAGCCAAGGCTTGCTTCAAATCGTTTTTTAAATCGTCCAAAGACTCCAATCCTACAGACAATCGGATCAGATCTTCGGTGACGCCCGTCGCTACTTGAGCTGCTGCATCCAGTTGCTGATGGGTCGTACTGGCCGGGTGTATGATCAGGGATTTGGTGTCCCCAATATTGGCTAATAAGGAGAATATATTGGTTTTATCTGCCACTTTTTTAGCTGCTTCAAAACCACCCTTGGCACCAAATGTAATAATCCCACTTTGTCCCTTCGGCAAGTATTCATTAGCTAATGCATTGTATTTGCTAGAAGCAAGCCCGGGATAGTTCACCCAACTTACCTCTTCTTGGGCTTCCAACCATTGTGCCAAAGCAAGAGCATTTTCAGAATGCTGCTTCAATCGAATATTGAGAGTTTCCAAGCCTTGAATAATTTGGAAACTGTTGAATGGGCTAAGGGCCGCTCCAAAATCTCGTAGGCCTTCGATGCGTACCTTGGCAATAAATGCTTGAGGGCCTAACGCATCATGATATACCAAGCCATGATAGCCTGGGGATGGCTCTGTAAATTCAGGAAAAAGACCATTCCCATAGTCAAAAGTACAAGCATCAATAATAACGCCTCCTAGAGAGGTACCATTACCAGAGATAAATTTGGTCAATGAATGAATAACAATATTGGCTCCGTGTTCAATGGGATTGAGTAAAGCTGGAGTTGCTACAGTATTGTCAACAATAAATGGAACTTTTGCTTTTTGGGCATAAGAACTAATCCCTTTGAGGTCTAAAACGTCCAATTTGGGATTCCCCAAGGATTCAGCGAAAAAAGCTCGTGTGTTTGGTTGAACGGCTTTTTGAAAGTTGCTAGGATCATCTGGGTCAACAAAAGTGGTTGTAATCCCCAAACGTGGAAGCGTAACACTTAGCAGATTATAGGTGCCACCGTAAAGACTACTAGAAGCTACGATATGATCACCTGCTTTGAGCAATACCATCAAAGTAGTGCTAATTGCAGAAGTCCCAGAAGCTGTGGTTACTGCGGCAGCCCCTCCCTCAACAGCTGCTAATCGCTGCTCTAAAATATCATTGGTTGGGTTATTGAGACGGGTATAAATGTACCCGGGCTCAGCCAAAGAGAAAAGATTTGCCGCATGTTCTGCATTGTCAAAAACATAGGAGGTGGATTGGTAGATGGGAACGGCACGTGTTCCCTGAGTGTTGGTTGTGTCGTGGCCAGCATGTAAAGCCAGCGTTTCGTTGTGAGTAGTTTCCATTAGGGTGTTTTAATTTCCATGCAAAAATAAAAGAGATTTTCATTAAAACAAATTATTCCTATAAAGTTTATAGGAATTAAATTTTTACTACATTTGAATCAAATTCTGTAGATGATTTCGAAGAAGTGCAAGTATGCTCTTAAAGCCTTGATATATTTAGCCAAAAACCAAGAACGCCCCACCCCCATATTTTCTTCTGAAATTGCAGAACAAGAGCGTATTCCCAAAAAATTTTTAGAAACAATTTTACGAGAACTTCGCAATGCACAGCTACTCCATAGCAGTCGGGGTAAAACAGGGGGTTACAAACTTAACAAAGCCGCAGATGAGATTTTACTTACGGATCTGATTCGAATTATTGATGGTCCCATTGCGATGCTTCCCTGTGTTTCTCTAAATTATTATGCTCCTTGTGCTGAATGCGATGAATCCAGTTGTACAATCAAAAGTGTTTTTGAAAAAGTCAGAGATGAAACACTGGCTATTTTTGGGAGCACATCCATAAAGTCTTTACTGTAAGTAAGAGCCCCCTGTATTGCATGTACTGAAATATATCAATAAATAGGACACCGACTATCGAACTAAGTCAAAGTTAAAGTCATTTTCTTTAGCTCTGGTAGCTCAACAAAATATTTAAACAGTCTTTTTAGACCCAATTCTAAAGGTTTTTATAAGTATTAACAATTAGCTTCTTAAATTTTGTAGAGCTCCATCCATGATCTCGTGATACGAAATGAACAGGAATATTAAAATGATCTCCGGTAAAAGATTTCCCAACATAGTCATCCCCCAAAAAACGAATTTGGAAATTGTTTTTGTCAATTAAGTCAATCAACTCTTTTTCATAGGTGTAAATTAGAATCTCGTCTATGTGAACATTGGATTCCAGTTGCTCAATGCGTTCCTCAATGGTCAAAAGAGGCTTTAATTTTTCTGGACGTTCAATAGATGGGTCTGTTTGCAACAATACTGTAAAGTGATCACAATTGATTTTACATTCTTTGAATAGTTTAATATACCCTGGGTGTATAATATCAAAATTGCCCGCTGTGAATCCTCTTTTCATAATTCTATATTATTGATTTAGTTTATTTAAAACAGATAACAGTTCTCTGTATCCGTTCACTGAATATTTTGCAGAAGTTTGTTTGTGTCCCACTTTAATTGAAAAAACATCTAAGGGAAGTTTTAGAAACATATCTTCATCGGTTAAGTCATCCCCGGCTACAAATATAAAATCATATGAATCATTCGAATAAAGTTCGATCGCAGCTGATCCTTTATTAACCCAAGAAGGTATGATTTCAATCACTTTATCTCCGTTCATTATAGTAATTTCACTCGTTATCATGCTCGATAAAACTGTTTTTAACTCTTCCGATTTTTTTAAGCCTAATTCTGGATCTGTTTTGCGATAATGCCACACCAGAGATTTTTTCTTTTCTTCAATCAATGTTCCTGGTGTATTATCCGTAAACTGTTGTAATACCGGATAGATATAATGCATCCACTCATTACTTGAAGGGTTTTTATCGATCCATTTATCATTATTCTTATTCTTGACAAAGTGTCCATGTTCTGCAACCAACGTAATATTTTTTTTACTAAAAATACTATTTAGAAAAGACATCGGACGTCCACTAATTATGACCACATGATTGGAAGGGTCACTACTTAATTGGTCAATTAACTGTAGAACCTCCTCTGTTGGAAGCGCTTTATTGCGCATTTTATGAAACCTGACAAGCGTACCATCATAATCCAACAAGAAGAGCCTTTTTGATGCCGACTGATAAGCCGACACGATACTTTGTTGAATTACTGCATCAATGGGTAGCGTTTTATTGAGCTTGAATACCTTCGGAAGTTCGTTTAGTCTTTCTAAAAAACTATGGGACCAAAAGGTCACGTCATAACGCTTGATTCGTTCTCTTAATTCAGTGTTTCGGTCAATTTGTTCTTCAATAGGCATGTTAATTGCTTCATGAATTGATTTGGCTTGTTGTTTTAAGTCAAAGGGATTTACCGTAATGGATTGGTGGAGTTCTTTTACGGCACCTGCCAGTTCACTAAGGATTAATACCCCTTTATGATCAAAGCAGGTAGCCAAATACTCTTTCGCAACTAAATTCATCCCATCCCTAAGAGGTGTAACCATCATAATATCGGTAAGACTGTACAAGTCAATTAAATCATTAAAATCAAACGATCGGTAATAATACCATATGGGGGTCCAATTGACCGTGGCCAACTTTCCGTTAACGCGCCCTATTATTTCATCCGTTTCACGTTTGAGTTTTTTGTAATGGGAAACATTGCTTCTGGAGGGAACAGTTACCATAACCAACCTCACTTTTTCTTTGTACTCGGGATATTGTTCAATGAAATATTCAAAAGATTTTATCCGATGAATCACCCCTTTGGTATAATCCAATCGATCAATGGATAGAATGATTTTGCCATCGTTGGAAGCTTTGTGTCTTTCTAGTTCTGCTCTGAAAGGAGTAAAATCCTTCTGTGCTGTTTCACTTTGCTTAATAGCTGTTTGTTCGAACTTTTGAAAATCAATCCCCATAGGGAAGGTATCTACAACAATCTCACGGTCTGCCTTTTTGACCACATTAAAACTAACCGGTAAATGCAAGTGGCGTTTTACAGAACTCAAAAAATGACGTTGATAATCATAGGTGTGAAATCCAATCAAATCAGCCCCCAGCATTCCTTGAAGTAATTCATCTCTTTTGGGAAAAATTCGAAAGATCTCAAAAGAAGGAAATGGAATATGCAGGAAAAAACCAATGGTTACATCTTTTTTGATTGACTTCACCATATCAGGCACTAATAATAATTGATAATCATGAATCCAAATCTTATCCCCAGATTCAACTTCCTCCAAAATTGCATTTGCAAATTTTTGGTTTACCGCTACATAAGATTCCCATTGTTGCTCATCAAATTCGACATACTGCTTGAAATAATGAAACAACGGCCAAATACATTTATTGGATAAACCCAAATAAAAATCATCAATCTCTTTTTGAGTTAAAGCAATAGGCTTATAATTTTCTTTGATTAGTTGTTGAGACAGGACACTATAGTCATCTTTTTCTATCGCTTCCCCACTGATTCCAGCCCAACCAATCCACAAAGATTTGCCATTTTCGTGAACAGTCTTTAGTCCTGTTGCTAATCCTCCTGAAGTTGAGCTAAATTTCCATTGATTATGAAGTTTTTCAATTTTTACCGGGAGTCTGTTTGATACGATTATATATTTTGACATAATTTCGTCTCGGACGTGAAAGTCGCTTTTTTCTTCAAGTTAAAATTATTAATGAAACACATTTATGAAGGATAATTTAAATTACGGTATAATAGGAAATTGTAAATCTGCTGCCCTTATAAATGAGGATACTTCAATTGACTGGCTATGTCTTCCCGAATTTGATTCCCCGTCGGTTTTTGCAAAACTTCTAGACAAACAAAAGGGAGGGCATTTTTTAATTCAAAACCTAGACGATTATACCGTTAGTCAAGCCTATATTGAAAATACTAATATTCTAAGAACTGTTTTTGAAAATGCTAGTGCTGCTTTTGAAGTCATTGACTTTATGCCTCGGTATAAAAATGAGATCAATCAGTATTATACACCGCCAGAGGTAATCCGTATTGTACGCCCCTTATATGGCAATCCCACTTTAGCGTTAGAGTATTCACCAAAATTAGAATATGCTGCTGCTTCCACAGAAACCTACAACAAAGAAAATTTTATAGTTAGTGTTTATAATCACGACAACTACGACACCCTATATCTGTATTCAAATCTATCCAATGATGAAATCATTGATTCCAAAAAAATCACCTTAGACAAAGCTGTTTATTTTACCATTTCCTACAATGAAAAACTACAGCTTCCCACGGTAGAGAGTTGTTTGCTTGAATTTGAGAGAACTAAATTATACTGGCTTAATTGGTGTGACAAGACTCCTAGCTACAAGCATTATAATGAGATTATTCTAAGAAGTGCTATGACGCTCAAGTTACTAACCTATGCCAAAACTGGAGCTATTCTTGCTGCTGCAACCACCTCCATCCCAGAGTCTATTGGAGAAGTGCGTAATTGGGATTATCGCTTTTGCTGGATACGCGATTCTTCAATGGTCATTCGAGTGATTTCTAAATTGGGGCACAAAAAAATTGTAAAAGACTTTATCGAATATATAATTGATATTATCCCTGAAAAAGATGAGAAAATTCAAATCATGTATGGGATCAATAAGGAAAAAAAATTGACGGAAACTTTCCTCGATCACTTAAGTGGATATGAAAATTCCAGTCCGGTTCGAATTGGCAACGCGGCCTATAAGCAAAAACAAAATGATATCTATGGAATCTTGATGGATGCTATCCATATTGAGCTTGTCGAGTTTCCCCTTTTATTTGAGAAAAAAGAAGAACTCTGGTCGATCGTTAAGAATATCGTTTGGATAGTAAATAACAACTGGAACCTTCCAGACAAGGGAATATGGGAACTTAGAGAAGAGGACAAACACTTTACATTCTCAAAAGTACTTTGTTGGGTTGCCATAGATCGCGCTATAAAAATTGCTGATTTTCTAGGAAAGGACAAAGAAAAATGGAAATCATTGCGCGAAGAAATCAAAAATGATATTTACGACAAAGCATGGAATCCCGAGGTAGAAGCATATACCCAATCCTATGGCAGTGATGCCTTAGATGCTTCCGTCCTTCTGATGGAGCAATATGGCTTCATCGACGCATTGGATAAAAGATATGTCAAAACGGTTCTGGCTACCGAAAGAGAGTTATCTCATAAGGGGCTTTTGTATCGATATAAAAACAAAGATGATTTTGGAACTCCCACATCATCATTCACGGTTTGTACCTTTTGGTTCATCAATAGTTTATACAAAATAGGAGAAACGAAAAAAGCGAAAGTACTCTTTGACCAATTGCTGAGTTATAGCAACCATTTAGGATTGTTTAGTGAAGATTTGGATTTTAACACAAAACGTTTGCTAGGGAATTTCCCTCAGGCGTATTCCCATCTAGCTCTTATTGATGTTGCCATTACACTCAATCAAACAGATGCTTAATCATTCTCTATCCTTCTGGGAACGGGAAGATTATGTGAAAAACCTAAAATCTTTAGTAAGTGGTCTATTAATTGTCCAACTAAAAATAATAAAACCGTAAGTCATCATTGAAATACGGTTTTGAATAGTGACCCAGGGAGGATTCGAACCCCCAACCCTCAGAGCCGAAATCTGATATTCTATCCAGTTGAACTACTGGGCCATGGTTTGGCAAAAATACATGTTTTGGCAGATTGATGAAAAGGAAACGAAGAAACTTCACTCTCTGCCCTAGCTTTTTACACCGCCTGTATTTTAGGTTTACTCCAAAGGAAATGATGCTTTTTTGTGCTAGGCGCGAATAAAGATCATGCATAACAGTAGCTACGGTTAATTTTTACGAAGAAGTGT
>CALITN010000098.1 GCA_938041595.1 uncultured Flavobacteriaceae bacterium
CCATTGCCCCTCAAAACGAAAACTCACATAGGCTAAATCAAGGCCATCTAAAGAGGTTCCGGACATCACTCCGATGATGTTTAGACACCCTTTTTGCTCAAATAAAGCAGGGAAATCAATTACCATAAGACAAACTCAAAAATTTAATATTTTTCAAAAAAAACATCTCTTTACTGAACATTCTGTAATTCGATGCAAATTATATATCAAATATGACAAAAAACAACAGAGAGAAGGGGGAATTTTAGTTCTTGACCATAGAAAAAGCATAATTTAGCCTTTGCCCATATAATTAAAGGAAGAGAACTATATGCTGCCAAAAGAACAGGGACTTTATTCCCCAGCAAATGAACATGACAATTGCGGTGCCGGATTTATTTGTAGTCTAAACGGTAAAAAAACCAACGACATTATTCACAAAGCCCTCGATATTCTAGACAAACTAGAACACCGAGGAGCAGTAAGTGCTGATGGGAAAACAGGCGATGGAGCCGGAATTCTTATCGAAATACCCCATGAATTTTTAAAAGAAGCGTGTTCCTTTGAACTCCCCGAGGTTCATGAATATGCTGTAGGGATGGTTTTTCTCCCACAAAAAGACAACCAAAGAGCTTTTTGTATTGAAACCTTCGAAGGAGAAATCAAAAAACAAGGGCTCGCTGTCCTTGGATGGCGTAAAGTCCCCGTAGACCCGAGCCATGTGGGAGCCATTGCGTCCAAAACAGAACCCTACATCATGCAGCTTTTTGTGACTCGTGGTGAGGAAAAATTGAGCGATCATGAGTTCAATACAAAACTTTTTATTGCCCGCAAGAGCAGTGAACACAAGATTTGGGCTTCTAAAATGTCCCAAGCAAGTTATTTTTACCTACCCAGCTTCTCAACGCATACCCTTATTTACAAGGGATTACTCATTCCAGAGGATATCAAAGCCTACTATCGTGATCTTAACGAAGAAAAAGTCGTTACACGGCTGGCTTTAGTACACCAACGGTTTTCCACCAATACCTTCCCCACTTGGGACTTGGCACAACCCTTCCGCTATATGTGTCACAACGGAGAGATCAACACCTACCGTGGGAACCTCAGTCGTATGCAGTCACGTGAAGAATTGCTTCAAAATGAGTTTTTTGGAGAGGATATCAAAGAAATACTACCTATTATTCTTCCGGGTAAATCCGACTCTGCCTCCATGGATATGGTGGTTGAATTACTGCTTGCTACAGGACGTTCGTTACCAGAAGTAATGATGATGCTTGTCCCCGAAGCCTGGGAAAAACACAGCAGTATGGACGATGCCAAAAAAGCGTTTTATGAATACAACGCTTGTATCATGGAACCATGGGACGGCCCTGCCTCTATTCCTTTCACTGATGGAAAATATATCGGAGCCCTTTTGGATCGTAACGGACTTCGTCCCTCACGCTATACACTGACCAAAGATGGTTATGTGGTTATGTCTTCCGAAACAGGGGTATTAGACATCCACCCCGAAAACATCGAAATGCACGGACGCCTTGAGCCCGGTAAAATGTTCCTGGTTAATATGGACGAAGGGCGTATTATTAAAGATGAGGAGATCAAAGCGGAAGTCGTTAATCAACGCCCTTACCGAAAGTGGGTGTCCGAAAATCTCCTTCCTCTCAAGGACGTTCCCTACACCGGAAACTCTACTCCTGAAGAAGCTGAGTCTTTCGAGACGCGTTTACGCATCTTTGGGTATACTCAGGAAGACCTCAAAACAATCATCACTCCAATGAGTATTCAAGGAAAAGAAGCCATTGGATCCATGGGAACCGACACCCCCTTGGCCGTTCTTTCAGATCGTCCACAATTGCTCTACAACTATTTCAAACAATTGTTTGCACAGGTAACGAACCCCCCTCTGGACGGAATTCGTGAAGAAATTGTTACCGACACCAGTTTAAGCATCGGTAATGACCGTAATATCTTCGATATTACTCCTGATCAAGCGAAAAAACTTCGGATTCAAAATCCCGTTATATCTAATGAGGATTTGGACAAACTGAAATACATTGAGCATACTGATTTCAAATCGGTCTCCATTTCAACTTTGTATCCCGTTGAAAAGGGACTGAATGCACTTGAAGCCACCTTGGACACCATGGTGAAAAATACTCTTAAAGCGCTTGAATCTGGTGCCAATGTGATTATTCTATCCGACAGAGGCACGAGCGATAATCTCGCCCCTGTGCCAATGCTACTTGCCTGTGCCCACCTGCACAATGCACTAAAGAAACATTCTAAACGTTCCGATTTCGGCATCATCATCGAGTCAGCAGAACCTCGTGAACCGCATCATTTTGCGCTTTTATTTGGTTATGGAGCCAGCGCCATCAATCCTTACATGGTTAATGAAATCATTGAATACCAAGTGGAAAACAAAGGAATTGAAGGACTGACCAGCGAACAGGCTATTGAGAATTTTAACAAAGCCATTGCCAAGGGAATCATCAAGGTGATGAATAAAATCGGCATCTCTACTCTTCACTCGTATCGAGGAGCACAAATTTTTGAAGCACTCGGACTTTCCAAAGCCTTTGTCAATCGCTTTTTCTGCAACACGGCTACACGTATCGAGGGTATTGGTCTTTATGAGATCGAAAAAGAAATTCAACAGCGTCACCAAAAAGCCTATCAAGTAGAGAGCTTGGGAGGTATGGACTTGGAAATTGGCGGTGATTATCGCTGGCGTCGCGACGGAGAAGCACATATGCTCAACCCAAACTCCATTGCCCAACTTCAAATGGCTGTTCGGCAAAACAAACCCGAAAGTTATGATGCCTATGCCAAGATGATCAATGAGCAAAACGAAAAACTAATGACCCTCCGGGGGCTGTTTGAATTCTCGAGCTTTGATCCTATTCCTTTGGATGAAGTAGAACCATGGACGGAAATCGTTAAGCGTTTTAAAACAGGGGCTATGTCTTTAGGTTCAATCAGTCAAGAAGCGCATGAAAACCTTGCAATCGCCATGAACCGTATTGGTGGAAAAAGCAACTCTGGAGAGGGCGGGGAAGATCCCAAACGCTTCCAACCTGACATGGATGGAAATTGGCGTAATAGTGCCATCAAACAAGTGGCTTCCGGTCGTTTTGGCGTATCCAGTCATTACCTTTCCTCTGCTCGTGAAATACAAATTAAAATGGCGCAAGGAGCCAAGCCAGGAGAAGGCGGACAATTACCTGGCCCTAAAGTAAATCCATACATTGCTTCTGTTCGAAACTCAACTCCTTATGTGGGACTTATTTCCCCTCCTCCGCACCACGATATTTATTCTATTGAGGATTTGGCACAATTGATTTACGATCTCAAAAATGCTAACCGTGAAGCGCGCATCAATGTTAAATTGGTCTCTGAAGTAGGGGTTGGTACTATTGCCGCTGGGGTGGCCAAGGCCAAGGCCGATGTAATCCTTGTATCAGGCTTTGATGGGGGTACAGGAGCCTCACCCCTCACATCCCTAAAACATGCTGGACTCCCCTGGGAACTTGGAATTGCAGAGGCACAACAGACCCTCGTCCTCAATGACCTCAGAAGTCGTATCGTTTTGGAATGTGACGGTCAAATGAAAACAGGCCGAGATGTCGCTGTCGCTTGTTTGCTAGGTGCAGAGGAATTTGGTTTCTCCACGGCTCCACTGATTGCTTCTGGCTGCATTATGATGCGTGCTTGTCACCTTAATACCTGTCCTGTGGGAATCGCAACCCAAGACCCTGAATTGCGAAAAAACTTTAAAGGACAACCCGAGCACGTGATCAATTACTTCTACTACGTAGCAGAAGAATTGCGGAAGATTATGGCATCACTCGGATTTAGAACCATCGATGAAATGATTGGACAGTCACAGAAACTAGACATGAAAAAAGCACTTGAGCACTACAAAGCCAAGGGAATTGACTTGTCCAATATCTTATATAAACCCAATGTGCCAAGTCATGTGAAATTATCAAACACGCAAAAACAAGACCACGGACTTGAAAACGTACTCGACTTTAGCATCCTAGACAAAGCGCACCCTGCTGTGTATCGAAAAGAAAAACAGCATTTAGAGTTTGACATCAAAAACACCAACCGATCCGTCGGAGCATTATTGAGTAACGAAATATCTAAAATACACGGTGCTGCCGGTCTTCCGGAAGACACCCTAAGCCTTAAATTTGTTGGAACCGCGGGGCAAAGCTTTGGAGCGTTTTCAACAAGTGGTCTTTTCATGAAAGTCAGTGGAAACGCAAACGATTATTTTGGAAAGGGTCTTTCGGGTGCTAAACTTATCGCACAGATTCCGGAGGGGGCTACCTTCAAAGCAGAAGATAATATCATCATTGGCAATGTGGCATTGTATGGTGCAACAGCCGGTGAGGCCTATATTAATGGAATTGCAGGGGAACGCTTCTGTGTTCGTAATTCAGGAGCCACTGCAGTGGTAGAGGGAATTGGCGATCACGGGTGTGAATATATGACAGGAGGAATAGCTCTTATTCTCGGTGAATTTGGTCGCAACTTTGCGGCGGGAATGAGCGGAGGGATTGCCTATATTTATAGTGAAGATGGTCTTTTTGACGAAAAGAAATTTAACCTAGAAATGGTTGAATTAGAAGACCTAACACAGCAAGACATAGAAACAGTTGAAAATCTGCTGATAAACCACAAAGACTATACGCAAAGTGCCAAGGCACAGGCCATCCTAGAAGACTGGCCGGAAAGTAGCAAGAAGTTTATCAAAGTGATGCCAACCGATTACAAACGAGCATTGGAAATGCTTGCGAATCAAGAACAAGAAAAGATGGATTAAGATGGGAAAACTAAGAGGATTTAAAGAGATTGAAAAACTAGTAGAACCCGTTATTGAGCCTAAAGAACGGATTCAAAACTACAATGAATTTACCTTGGCACCTGACAATACACAACTTCAAGATCAGGGAGCGCGGTGTATGGATTGCGGAGTTCCTTTTTGTCATTCGGGCTGTCCGTTGGGAAATTTGATCCCTGATTTCAACGATGCGGTTTATAAAAATGAATGGGAAAAAGCCTTACATATTTTACATTCTACCAATAACTTTCCAGAATTTACTGGGCGTCTTTGTCCAGCACCTTGTGAAGAAGCCTGTGTGCTTGGGATCATCAATCCCCCCGTATCCATTGAACTGATTGAAAAATATATTGTGGAACGCGGTTTTAAAGAAGGTTGGATTAAGCCCCAGCCACCTAGCCAACGAACAGGGAAAGCCGTCGCTATTGTAGGGTCGGGACCGGCAGGGCTGGCCGCTGCCCAACAACTAAATCGTGCTGGTCATACTGTCACTGTATTTGAACGCGACAACAAAGCAGGCGGATTGCTACGCTATGGAATCCCTGACTTTAAAATGGAGAAAAATGTCATTGACCGCCGTTTAAAGGTTTTGGAAGCAGAAGGCATTACCTTTAAGTGTAACGTTGAAATTGGAAAAACAATTACCGCTGAACAGTTAGAAGCTGATTTCGATGCCGTAATCTTATGTACTGGCGCTACTATCAAACGAGAACTTCCCATCCCTGGAGCCGATTTAGAAGGAGTGGTTCAAGCAATGGACTTCTTGCCCCATAACAACAAGGCCGTAGACGGTCAACAC
>CALITN010000099.1 GCA_938041595.1 uncultured Flavobacteriaceae bacterium
AGGTTGGGTGTATTGGGCGAACTCACATTGACAACAAAATAATCAACCCAATCAAAAAGAGCTTCAAAACAGAGCAAATAGTCTTCCAAAGCCGATTCATTGGGAGTGGTTTTATTTTTACCGATATTCCCACCAATCAGCACCTTTTTATTTTTTTTCAAACGTCTAACTGCCGCTGCTACTCCTTCGTTATTAAAACCCATGCGGTTAATCAATGCTTGATCTTCTGGAAGGCGAAACAGACGTTTTTTAGGATTTCCTGCTTGTGGTTTGGGAGTGATTGTGCCAATTTCAATAAAACCAAAACCGAAGTTGGACAACTCGCGATACAACTTAGCGTCTTTATCAAAACCAGCGGCTAGTCCAATTGGATTTTTGAAGGTTAATCCAAACACTTTTCGTTCCAAAGAAGGATGCACAACAGTATAGATGCTCCGAAGCAAAGCCCCCATACCTGGAATCCAATGTACTCTGCGGATCATACGAAACACAAAGTAATGAACCCACTCGGGGTCAAAGCGAAACAATAGGGGTTTGATTAAAGCACTGTACATACTAAAAAAAATCCCGCCGAAGCGGGATCGTTTGTTTATTTGTTTTTGGCTGGAGGCGAATTGAGTTTAGCACTCATATCCAGAGAAATTCCGGAACGCTCCATTTTGATTTTCCCGGCAAGGGTTTCAATGACACAGGTATTGTCCTTGTCATTGACCTCGGCGATTTTGCCATGCAAACCACCTTTGGTGATCACACGGTCGCCTTTTTTCAGGTTATTCAGAAAGTTTTTTTCTTTTTTTTGTCGGCGTTGTTGTGGCAAGATGATGAAGAAAAAGAACACCACCAGCATTAACAACAGAAAAGGGGCTTGCCCAGAAAATGCGTCCATTAAATTAGTTATTGGCTTGTTGACGTGCGCGTGCTTGTTCGTTACGTTGCGCTTGCTTTACTGGGTCAGGACTCACCATAGCTTTGATACGCAACATTTCGCGACCGCTTTCGGTGTTGGCAGAAATTGTAACTGACTTTTGCTGCATGTTAGGCTTGTTGCTGGAGTCAAAACTTACTGTGATTTCCCCTGTTCCCCCAGGAGGAATGGGTGTATTTTTAGGGTAGCTAGGAACCGTACATCCACAGCTTCCACGAGCATCAACAATTACCAAATCAGACTTTCCTGTATTGGTAAATGAAAATACCGTCTGTACACGTTCTCCTTCTGCAATGGTTCCAAAATCATGCATCACTTTATCAAACGACATAATCGGTGCTTCTGAAGCAGCCGCAGCAGCGTCAGCAGCAGAAGTTTGTACGTTGTTGGCGTCTATTTTTTTTGCGGCACTGTTGTCACCACAGGCTGTGACAAATAGGGCCGAAGCCAAAAATGCCAATCCAAATATTTTTTTCATTATAAAGTTTTTTTGTTTTTCAAATTTAAAAAAAAAACTTATTCTCTCAAGCCCCTGCCAGACTTCTTCATTCGATTTGTTTCAGTAAACTCCTTAACCAGCTTATCTAGTACTCCATTGATAAAAACATTACTCTTGGGCGTGGAGTAATCTTTGGCAATTTCGAGGTACTCATTGAGTGTCACTTTGGGAGGAATGTTCTCAAAAAACAACAACTCAGAAATCCCCAACTGCAGAAGAACGAGATCGAGTTGTGCAATCCGATCGGATTCCCAATTGGGAGTTTTACCTTCAATTTCTTTTTCCAGTACTTCTCGCTGAGAGACTGTTTTTTTTAACAATTCTTTACCAAAATCTTTTTCTTCTTTTTGATCGTCTGGCGAAGGAAATTGAAGTGAGCTGTTTTGCCCTGGCTGAATTTTTTTGAGCTGTTTCACGATAAAAGTGTTGACCAGTGAAAAGTCATCGGCCCAACCTAGGTTTTGATCCTCCAAATAATCAAAAAGAGGGTCGTGCGGTGCAATAATTTCTCGGTAAAGGCTTGTGACAAACCTACAATCCGATTCCCAATTATGGCTTTCTGCTTCGGCATAGTGAGTATAAAAAGGAGCCACTTCCATTTTTTCAAGAAGCTGATCGACATAGTCAAAATGTAAATCCCAATTCTTGATACGCTTTTTTTGAATTTGTACCTCCAGTAAAGGGTGTTGACTCAAAAATTGAAGCAATCGATTTTGAACAAAATGAGGGCTTTTATCAATTGTTGTGCGCTCTCGGTGTTCTTGTTGTTTTTTGATTTCAAAACGTTCTTTGGCTTTGTGATGCATTGCAATTAACAAAGCATAAAGCACAAAGTAAAGCTCGTAGGCGGCATGCAACTGCTTTTGAAGATTCTTTTGCAAGCTGGATAGGCTTTGCTCGGGATCTTTGTGGAGCGCATAAACCGCTTGCATAACCTTGATACGAATGTGCCGTCTTGTAAACATGATAAAGAACTTTTCACCGCAAAAATAACCCTTTCCCATATAAAATAATCGCTTTCTAAGAAGGAATATTCCAACAATAGCACAAAGGAAATTATTAAGTTTGTAACCGTTATTAAACAATGAAAGAGCTACAATATCTCAACAAATACCTCCGTAAATACCGAATCAAGCTTCTGACAGGGGTTGCTATCACTATCATTGCTCGTGTTTTTTCTCTTTTTGCCCCTCGTTTGATTGGGGATTCACTTACGGCTGTTGAAAATTATGTGATTGATCAAAACCTTTCCCTAGCGGAAGTCAAGACAATCCTATTGCAAAACATTTCGATTATCATTGGCACCGCTTTGCTTTCAGGCTTTTTTACTTTTTTGATGCGACAAACTATTATTAACGTATCCCGATATATTGAGTTCGATCTTAAAAACGAAATCTATGCACATTATCAACGTCTAACCCAACGGTTTTATAAAAACAATCGAACGGGAGATTTGATGAGTCGTATATCAGAGGATGTTGGAAAAGTGCGTATGTATTTTGGCCCCGCCATTATGTATAGTATCAATACAGTGGCATTATTTGTGATTGTGATTACCTATATGTTTAGCATTGCGCCAAAACTCGCACTCTATACCATTATTCCACTGCCCCTTCTTTCTTTTATTATCTACAAGCTAAACAGTGTCATTCACCAGCGGAGCACACTTGTCCAAGAAGTATTAGCGAAACTTTCCACCTTTACTCAAGAATCCTTTAGTGGTATTTCTATCATTAAATCCTACACACTACAGCCCAAAATTACTGCAGAATTCGAAACACTTACTCTTGAGAGCAAAGACAAAAACATGAATTTAGTCCGAGTTCAAGCTTGGTTTTTTCCACTCATGATTTTGTTGATAGGTATTAGCAACCTGATCGTGATTTTCATAGGCGGCAATCAATACATGCAGGGGGAAATCGAAATAGGGGTTTTGGGGGAGTTCATTATTTACGTTAATATGCTGACTTGGCCCGTGGCTGTCGTTGGCTGGGTAACCTCCATAGTGCAACAAGCTGAAGCCTCACAAAAGCGAATCAATCGCTTTCTACAAGAACAGCCAGAAATTTTGGATGGTGATGGAGCTCCACCCCTTAAAGACTTCACCATTGAATTTGACAAGGTATCTTTGAGCTATCCTGAAACAGGGATTAAAGCCTTAGACAAGGTTAGCTTTACACTCAAACCTGGTCAAAAACTAGGGATTGTAGGTGCTGTTGGTTCTGGAAAATCAACGCTTTTTGATGTATTGACTCGTTTGTATGATGTTGATGAAGGGGAGATTCGCATTGGAGGAGTCCCGATACAAAAATTTTCCTTGGATGCATTACGCCAAAAAGTTGGAATTGTTCCTCAGAATCCGTTCTTGTTTTCAGAATCTATTGCAGATAATATACGATTTGGCAAAAAGGATGCTACACTTCAAGAGATTGAGCAAGCTGCCAAAATGGCCAATGTTCACGAAAACATTATTGGCTTTGCTGAAGGTTATGACACGGAGCTTGGAGAACGGGGTGTTACCTTATCTGGAGGACAAATACAACGCGTATCTATTGCGAGAGCTTTGATCAAAAATCCAGAAATACTTCTATTAGACGATTGTTTATCGGCTGTGGATACCGACACCGAAGAAAAGATTTTGTCTAACCTTAAACAAATTCGCTCAAACAAGACTACTTTGATTATCAGTCATCGGGTCACTTCCGTCCTAGATGCAGACCATATCATCGTTCTCAAAGATGGAAAAATCATACAGGAAGGGGGCCATGCGCCACTTCTCAACAAGAAAGGATACTACCAAGATTTATTCCACAAACAACAAACAGAAAACGCAATTTGATTTGTTTTGTTTAATATTTTTTTGGAAATTTGAGGATAGACTGAAACCAATTTAAACTAAAACCATGCAAAAAGGCACTGAAGGAAATCAGGAAGAGATTTTCTCCAAAGTACTCAGAGCAGGTAGAAGAACTTATTTTTTTGATGTAAGAGAGACTAAGGCAAGTGACTATTATTTAACGATTACGGAAAGTAAAAAATTCACCGAAGAAGACGGTTCTTATCATTACAAAAAACATAAAATCTACCTCTACAAAGAAGACTTTCAAAACTTCAAAGATATTTTGGAAGAGATGACGACATTTATTACTAAAGAGCGAGGCCTTGAGGTAATTAGTGAGCGACATCAAAAGAACTTCAACAAGGAGAACTCGGAAACCATTGGTTCTGAAAGCAATGGATATACCGATTTTAATTTTGAGGACATCTAGAGTATTTTGAATTGACACTAACAAGCACAGCCGATGGCTGTGCTTTTTTTTTTAAATTGTAACAAATTCAGTTGAAATGAAAAAAGGATTCCACCTCTTGGCGCTACTACCCAGCTTATTGTTGGCTCAGCTAGACGCTTCTTATTACTTAGACAGCGATCATCCATATGATCCAAAAATTCCTACTCCTGCATCCGTGCTTGGTTATGAAGTTGGTCAATGGCACGTCAGTCACGACAAGCTCGCTCACTATATGACCCTCTTAGCGGCTTCGTCTGATCGTGTTGTGATTGAAAATCGGGGTAAAACCTATGAAGAGCGTCCGCTACTATTACTAACCATCACCCATCCCGACAACCACAAGAATATAGATCAGATTCAGAAGCAGCACCTTCAGCTTAGCGAGCCAAGCGGTTCGTCTCTCGCGTTGGATACAATGCCATTGGTTGTATACCAGGGATTTTCAATTCATGGGAACGAACCCAGTGGTGCAAATGCAGGATTATTAGCCGCCTATCATCTGGTTGCCAGCCAAGCGGCAGAAACAGAGCAACTCCTTCGAGATGTGGTCATTCTTTTTGACCCCTCCTACAATCCCGACGGGCTTCAACGCTTTGCTTATTGGGCCAATACCAATAAAAACCAAAATCTAACTACCGACAATAATGACCGTGAATACAGTGAAGTATGGCCCCGCGGAAGAACCAATCATTATCATTTTGACTTGAATCGCGATTGGTTGCCTGCACAATTGCCGGAATCACAAGCACGAATTGAATCCTTTACCAATTGGCTTCCGAACATCCTAACCGATCACCATGAAATGGGAACCGATGCAACCTTCTTTTTCCAACCGGGAATCCAATCACGAGTGCATCCCCTTACACCAAAAATGAATCAAACCCTGACCAAAGAAATTGGCAGCTATCATGCGGAAGCACTCAATAAAATAGGTTCTCTATACTACACCGAAGAAAGCTATGATGATTTTTACTACGGTAAAGGCTCCACCTATCCGGACGTGAATGGAAGCATTGGAATTTTGTTTGAACAAGCGAGTTCAAGAGGACATATCCAAGACAGTGACAATGGAGTGCTTACATTCCCTTTCACCGTACGCAACCAACTCACTACTGCCTTTTCTACACTCAAGGCTGCGCAAAACATGCGAGTAAAACTGCTTCGATACATGCGAGACTTCTATATGGACGCAAGACAAGAAGCTGCCAAAAGTAAATCGAAAGCCATCGTGTTTGGTCAAACAAAGGATCCTGTATCAGCCTATAAATTGGCAGAGATATTAGAGCGTCATAAAATTATAATCCACCAACTAGACAAACCCTTTACCTACAAAGGAAAAACCTATCGGCCGGAAGGAAGCTATGTCGTTCCATTGGAACAAAAGAAAAATAAACTGATTCGAGGCATGTTCGAAAAACGAACCCAATTTGAAGACAGTTTATTCTACGATATTTCAGGGTGGACTTTTCCTCTCGCTTTCAATTTACAATATGACTTCGTCAATAACACCAGTATGGCTGGGTCTCAAATTGAAAAACTTACCACACCCGAAGGATCAATTACAGCAACCTCTAACTATGCCTATCTTTTTGAAGCCCACGGATACGAAACTCCAGCAGCCCTATATGAGTTGATGAAGGCTGGAATTCGAATCAAAACTGCACTAAAACCCTTTGCTTCTGATGGTGCTAAATTTGACTATGGTACCTATATGATTCCTGTTCAAAACCAAAATCTCTCGGGCGAGGCTCTCACCCAAAAATTAGCCGAAGTCGCCCAAAAATACAGCCTCAAGGTTACTGGTGTTAATACTGGATTGATGGCGGGAATTGACTTAGGGTCTCGGCTCTTTGTCACTCTCGAGCTCCCCAAAATAGCAATGCTGGTTGGAGATGGGGTGAGGAGTTATGATGCTGGAGAAATTTGGCACTTGCTCGATACCCGATACAACATTCCCTTGACAAAAATTGATATTCGGGATTTATCTCGAGTTGACTTATCTGACTATACCCATTTCATTCTCCCAAGTTATTCTGGAGAATGGCTGGATTATTTTGCTGATAAACTTAAAGAATACACTAAAGAAGGGGGTACTCTTATTGGCTACCGTTACAGTGTGGAATGGTTGAAAAAACATGATTTTATTGATCTGGATTTTAAATCATTTGATCCCATTGCATCTGGAGTTTCTTTTGATCAAAAAAGTGATTGGGAAGGCGCCCAAAACATTGGTGGTGCTGTTTTCAATACGCGTATTGATCGAAGCCACCCTATCAATTTTGGGGTGGTCGGGAATTCTCTTCCCATGTTCCGAAATACGAGTATTTTTATCAAACCCAATATCAATAGCTACAATAACCCTATCCAATACACCAACTATCCTTTGTTGAGTGGCTATATTTCTGAAGAAAAACTTGAACTATTGAGAAATTCTGTTCCTTTTCAAACCCAAGAAAAAGGAGAAGGACGCGTGATAATTTTTACTGACAACACTAATTTCAGAGCCTTTTGGTACGGCACCAATCGGTTGCTGGCCAATGCAATTTTTCTTTCTAAAGCAATGTAAAAATATGGCGCTTACGGAATCCAATATGCTGCCTTTGGGTACTCAAGCTCCTGACTTTACATTAATTGATGTGGTGTCAAAGGAAGAAAAAAGGCTGCCCCAACTAAAGGGTGAAAAAGGAACCTTAATTGTCTTTAGTTGTAATCATTGTCCTTATGTAATCCACTTGCTTGATGCTTTTCTTGCGAAAGTAAAACAATGGACTCCCTTAGGGATAAATACCGTAGTTATATCGAGCAACTCAATAAAAACCCATCCTCAGGATGGTCCAGATGAAATGGCCGTTTTGGCGCAGGAAAAAGGTTTTGACTTCCCTTATCTATTTGATGAAACCCAGGAGATAGCCCATGCATATGATGCGGCCTGTACTCCTGATTTTTATTTATTTGATAAGGTATTAAAATTGCAGTATCGAGGTCGTTTTGATGACTCTCGACCAGGAAATGACAATCCCTTAAATGGCAAAGACCTTCAAGCAGCTGTGGATGCCCTATTACAAAATAAAACACCCCTTACAGAGCAATCGCCCAGTATGGGGTGTAATATCAAATGGCATCCCGGCAATGAACCTGCTTCCTGGAATATTTAGCGGAAGTCAACCAATTCTACCTCAAAAACCAAAGTGGCATCAGGAGGAATAACGCCTCCTGCACCCTGTGATCCGTATGCCCACGGGCTTGGGAGTACTAATTTGGCTGCGCTCCCTTTTTTTAGCAGTGCGATGCCTTCATCCCAACCAGGAATCACCCGTCCTTCACCAAGTGGAAAATCTATCGGCTGATTGCGTTGGTAGGAGGAATCAAAAACAGTTCCATCTAGCAACATTCCACGATAGTGTACAGATACTGTTTGACCTGTTGCAGGAGTTCCTCCATCCCCTTCTTTTGAAATACTATAATACAAACCACTATCCGTTCGAGTCATCCCCTTGGTATGTTCTTTAAGCACCTCTTCCTGAGCCGCCGCTGCTGCTGCTTCTCGTTCCGATTTAGCTTTTTTGAAGTTTTCAAAAGCAGCAACAGCATCCCAACTTTCTGCTTCACTTCCAACCCGTTCGATACGAACCGCTTTCATAACGTCTGATTGTTGGATAGAATTGACCACATCCATACCTTCAATAACTTCTCCAAAAACAGTGTGCTTACCATCCAACCAATCTGTGGCTGCATGGGTAATAAAAAATTGACTCCCGTTGGTGCCTGGGCCGGCATTGGCCATGGAGAGGATCCCTGGTCCACTGTGTTTTAGTTCAGGATGAATTTCATCATCAAACTGATAACCTGGACCACCAACGCCAGATCCTTGAGGACATCCTCCTTGAATCATAAAATCTGCAATCACTCGATGAAAAGTCAATCCGTCGTAATAGGGGGTGTCTTTATCACTCTGATCATTAGCGATTTTTCCTTCGGCCAATCCTACAAAATTTCCAACCGTTCCGGGTGTTTTATCGTAGTGAAGCGCCAAAGTAATCGTTCCTTTATTCGTGTCTATATGGGTGTAAATTCCCTCTTTCATAACAATTAAGCTTGGTTAAATTAATTGCGCAAAGATAGCAAAGGAGGAAGTAGCTTTAACGCAGCCTTGCTAAAAAATCAATTGGCAATCTCACTGATGAATTTGATTCGATACAAACGAATATCTTCTTCTTCATAATCACCGTCAAATTCTTCAATGGCAAGCGAAACTGTATCTGATTCCGCCTCCATAAAATATTCATACAACTCCTCTTCTTGATCTTCATCAAGAAGCTCTTCAAGCCAATAATCAATATTGAGCTTAGTCCCTGCATAGACGATAGTCTCCATCTCAGTGATCAATTTACTCATGTTCATCCCTTTGGCTGAGGCTATATCATCCAACGGCAGCTTGCGATCAATGCTTTGAATCAAATACAGTTTTAAAGCGGAGTTGATTCCCGTACTTTTCACTATCAGGTCTTCGGGTCGAGTGATATTTTTTTCTTGGGTGTATCGATCAATAAGCTCTATAAAGGGTTGTCCAAACCGCTTTGCCTTACCCTCTCCAACACCGTTTATATTAATCAATTCCTCCATTCGAATAGGATATTTCAA
>CALITN010000100.1 GCA_938041595.1 uncultured Flavobacteriaceae bacterium
AGACTTATACCTTACTTTTGTGGTGGATTTTAGAAGAAACTATTGCAGTTTTCAACATACATAAACACGTTTAAAATGGTGAAATTTTTCGTCGGATGGCGACAAATGATCCTTCTCACCCTGTTCACTTTACTGGCTGTATCAGCTGTTGCGCAAGAACAAGAGCTTGACCCTATGGCAGGGAAGAAGCTTTTTAATGCCAACTGTGCCGCTTGTCATAAGCTGAACAAGAAAGCAGTTGGTCCTGCCTTGAGAGGGGTTTCGGCAAAGTATGATAAGGAGTGGTTGTACAGCTGGATTAAAAACAGTTCGGCAATGATCAAGGCTGGAGATGCCCAAGCAGTTGCTATTTGGGAAGAGTACAACAAAACGGCTATGACGGCATTCCCTCAGCTGAGCAATGCTGACATTGACAACATTTTGGCCTACACGGATTATGTCCCTCCTGTCACAACACCACCCGCAGGAACAGCTCCTGTAGGAGTAGCTGCCCCAGCTTCTGGGATTACCAATGAGATCATCCTAGCCGTTTTGGCTTTGGTCTTCGTGCTACTTGTGGTAATGCTCTTCTTGGTTCAAAAAACATTGCTTCGTATTGCCCAAGCCAGTGGGGTAGAGCTCATAACAGAAGACCAACCAAAGCGAACAACCATTTGGCAAGCCTTTGCACAAAACCAATTTTTAGTTTTTGTTTCTGTAGTTTTTCTCCTGTTGTCTAGTGCATACTTTGCGTATGGATATTTTATGCAGGTAGGGGTAGACCAAGGTTATATGCCCGTTCAACCCATTCATTATTCTCACAAAATCCACGCAGGAGCTAACGAAATTGAATGTAAGTATTGTCATTCCTCAGCACGTGTTTCCAAACATTCTGGGATTCCTGCTTTGAATGTGTGTATGAACTGTCACAAAAACATTGCCGAATACAACGGTGAAGAGGATTTAGAAAACGGTTACACAAAGGATTTCTATACCAATGAAATCAAAAAATTATATGCTGCCGTAGGTTGGGACGAAGAGAACCAACGTTATACCGGAGAAACGCAACCTGTAAAATGGGTGCGAATCCACAACTTACCAGACTTCGTTTATTTCAACCACGCCCAACACGTTCAGGTGGGTGAGATTGAATGCCAGAAATGTCACGGTCCTGTGGAAGAAATGGAAATCATGTATCAGTACTCACCGTTGACTATGGGATGGTGTATCAACTGTCACCGGGAAACCAATGTCAAGGTTGAGAGCAACGAATACTATGCGAAAATCCATGAGGAACTTTCCAAGAAATATGGAGTGGAAAAGCTCACTGCAGCACAGATGGGTGGCTTAGAATGTGGAAAGTGCCATTATTAACTAGTTAGAAAGGTAGACTTATGTCAACAAAGAAAACATATTGGAAAAGCGTGGATCAGTTGGAGGAAAACAACCCCATGGTCCAAGATCTTACACAAAACGAGTTTGTTGAAAAACTTCCTGTAGATGCGGCAACGGATTCAGAAGACGAAGCAGGCACAAGCCGACGCGACTTTTTAAAATACGTTGGGTTTAGTACAGCAGCAGCAACATTAGCTGCCTGTGAAGGCCCTGTTATCAAATCAGTTCCTTATGTAGTTCAACCTGAACGAATTATTCCTGGAATTGCTAACTATTACGCCACGACAATTGCTGACGGTTTTGACTTTGCTAGCATTTTGATCAAAACACGGGAAGGGCGACCGATTAAAGTTGAAAGCAATAAAACGGCTGGAGTAAACAATTCTGCTAATGCGCGAGTTCATGCCTCCGTGTTATCAATGTATGATACGTTGCGTCTGCAAGGACCTAAAGCCAATGGTGTGGATGTCTCTTGGGATGATTTTTATCTACAAGTAGAAGCCAAGATGCAAGCGATGGCAGCGACCAATAAGCCTATTGTTTTGTTAACCCAGACATTGGCCAGTCCAACTACACAAGCCATTATTGAAGGTTTTGTATCCAAATTCCCTAACGTTAAGCACGTTATCTACGATAGTGTATCCGAAGATGCAGCCTTGAATGCTTTTGAAAATATATATGGTGTTCGCGCCCTGGCTGATTACGATTTTTCCAATGCAGAAGCGATTGTTTCCGTTGACGCCGACATTGTAGGAGACTGGCAAGGAGGTGGTTTTGACGGAAGCTATGCGAAAGGAAGAATCCCTGCGGGTAAAGAAGGACACCAAAAAATGTCCAAGCACTTTCAGTTTGAGTCTAATATGTCTCTTGCTGGAGCGAACGCCGATCATCGTGTACCAGCGACCCCAGCAGAATTAAAAAATATTTTGGCGAGTATTGCGGCCCAAGTTTTGGGAGAAGCCGATACGACCACCCTTAGTGATGCCCATAAAAAACAAGTAGCTCAAGCGGTCAAAAGTTTACGGGCTGCTGGTAAAAAGGGAGTATTAGTCACCGGTATCGATACGGTTGCCGCTCAAGAATTAGTGCTCGCAGTCAACCAAAAATTGGCCAGTGAAGCTTTCCAACCCGGGCATCCAAAAATGACACGCCAAGGAAACTCACAAGAGGTATTGCAGTTACTTTCTGATATTAAATCTAAGGAAGTAAGCGGTTTGATTACCTACGGAGCAAATCCGTTATTGACCCTTGCAGAAGGTGCTGGAATGGGTGAAGCCTTTGGTCAGTTAGATTTAAGCTTAGCTTTTGTTAGTAAGGAAGACGAAACAGCTGCCGTAGCACAATATGTGGCTGCGATCCCTCATTATCTTGAAGCATGGGGAGATTTTGAAATCAAAAAAGGACATTACGCCCTTTCACAGCCAACCATCAAACCTTTGTTTGATACACAGCAATTTCAAGATGTATTGCTAAAGCTATCCGGAAGTAAGGAATCCTATTACGAGCGCTTAAAATCCAAATGGAATAGTTCCGTTTTATATGGTGCTTCATGGAATCAAACGCTTCATGACGGATATTTCCAACGTGAGGTTACACCACTTTCGCAAAAGAAAAGTGTTGATGCGACCGGTCATCTAAAATCATTGCGTAATGCCAAAGACGAAGGCATGCAGTTGGTTCTTTACACCAAAACAGGGATGGGAGATGGCCAGCAAGCCAACAACCCTTGGTTGCAAGAGTTTCCAGATCCGATTACTCGAGTATCTTGGGATAACTATCTGACGCTTTCCAAAGTGGATGCAGATCGTATCGGGTTAAAAAATGTTAATGTTGCCAATGGCGCCTTGAACGGTAGCTATGCTACCCTTACGGTTAACGGTAAAAACTTAGTAGCTCCTGTTCTTGTTCAACCAGGACAAACGCCTGGAACCGTCGGTTTGGCTTTTGGTTATGGAGAACGAATGGGACTTAAAGAAGAAATGCAAGCAGGGGTTAATGCCTACGCGCTTTACTTTGGCCAAAATAAAATTCAAAACGTTTCCATCGCTCCGGCGGAAGGCTATCATGAATTTGCCTGTGTTCAGTTGCATAACACTCTTATGGGAAGAGGTGATATCGTAAAGGAAACGACCCTTGAAGTTTTCAATACCAAAGACAATCACTATTGGAATCCTGTTCCTGAAGTATCCAAAAATCATATGGAAATGCCCGTTACTTCTCCAGAAGTAGATATGTGGCAAGAGTTTGATCGTTCCATTGGACATCACTTCAACCTCTCGATTGACTTGAATGCTTGTACTGGATGCGGTGCTTGTGTCATTGCTTGTCATGCCGAGAACAATGTTCCTGTGGTTGGAAAAAGAGAAGTGCGTAAGTCTAGAGATATGCACTGGTTGCGTATTGACCGTTATTATTCCTCGGATACTTCTTTCGAAGGAGATCTTGAGACCAAAGACAATATTTCTGGACTGGGGGATTCGTTAACTACTTTTGGAGAGATGGAGCAAGCCTCCGAAAACCCACAGGTAACATTCCAGCCCGTAATGTGTCAGCACTGTAACCACGCACCTTGTGAAACAGTTTGTCCTGTGGCAGCGTCTTCTCATGGACGTCAGGGGCAAAACCACATGGCATACAATCGTTGTGTGGGTACGCGGTACTGTGCGAACAACTGTCCTTATAAAGTACGTCGTTTCAACTGGTTCTTATACAACCAAAACGACGAGTTTGACTACCACATGAACAACGATCTTGGACGTATGGTATTGAATCCAGATGTGGTTGTACGTTCTCGTGGGGTGATGGAGAAATGTTCCATGTGTATTCAAATGACACAGAAAACTATTTTGGATGCCAAATTGGAAGGCCGTCAAATCAAAGACGGAGAATTCCAAACAGCCTGTTCCAATGCTTGTGATAGCGGAGCTATGGTCTTTGGTGATATCAATGACAAAGAGAGCCAAGTAGCTCAGTTAAAAGAAGATTCACGGATGTATCACTTATTGGAGCACGTCGGGACCAAACCCAACGTGATGTATCAAGTCAAAGTGCGCAACACGGATCAAAGTTAAAATAAAGAAAAACAGAATCGTATGGCATCGCATTACGAAGCACCGATAAGAAAACCACTCGTCACCGGAGACAAATCCTATCACGACGTTACCGTTGATGTGGCCGCCCCTGTTGAAGGTGCCGCCAATCGACAGTGGTGGATTGTTTTTGGCATTGCACTCACGGCATTCCTTTATGGGGTGGGGTGTATTATCTACACCATATCCACAGGAATTGGTACTTGGGGTCTCAACAAAACAGTGGGTTGGGCCTGGGATATTACCAATTTTGTTTGGTGGGTAGGGATTGGACACGCAGGAACCCTAATCTCTGCAGTACTCTTACTATTTCGTCAGAAATGGCGTATGGCGATAAACCGTTCTGCGGAAGCCATGACCATTTTCTCGGTAATCCAAGCGGGATTGTTCCCTATCATTCACATGGGACGCCCTTGGTTAGCCTATTGGGTGCTTCCAATTCCAAACGGATTTGGGTCTCTATGGGTCAACTTTAATTCCCCCTTACTTTGGGATGTATTCGCAATTTCCACCTACCTATCCGTATCGTTGGTATTCTGGTGGACGGGCTTACTCCCTGACTTTGCCATGATTCGTGACCGTGCTGTTCGTCCCTTTCAAAAGAAAATTTACAGCTTACTCAGCTTTGGTTGGAGTGGACGTGCCAAAGACTGGCAGCGTTTTGAAGAAGTATCTTTGGTTTTGGCCGGTTTGGCAACACCCTTGGTACTTTCAGTACACACTATTGTATCCTTTGATTTTGCCACTTCGGTTATTCCGGGATGGCACACTACCATCTTTCCACCTTATTTCGTGGCTGGAGCGATTTTCTCTGGATTTGCGATGGTAAATACCCTTTTGATCATCATGCGTAAGGTGTCTCATTTGGAAGACTACATTACCGTTCAGCACATTGAATTGATGAATATCGTAATCATGATTACGGGTTCTATTGTGGGAGTTGCCTACATAACCGAATTGGTTATCGCTTGGTATTCTGGGGTTGAATACGAACAGTACGCCTTTCTCAACCGTGCCACGGGTCCTTACTGGTGGGCCTACTGGTCGATGATGACTTGTAACGTATTTTCGCCACAGTTTATGTGGTTTAAGAAATTGAGAACCAGTATTATGTTCTCATTCATTATCTCAATTGTAGTAAATATCGGAATGTGGTTTGAACGTTTTGTAATCATTGTGACTTCATTGCACCGTGACTACCTGCCTTCATCCTGGACGATGTTCTCTCCCACTTTTGTGGATATTGGAATCTTTATTGGAACCATCGGTTTCTTCTTCGTACTCTTCTTATTGTACGCCAGAACATTCCCGGTGATTGCCCAAGCAGAAGTGAAGACTATTCTGAAGTCTTCCGGTGAAAAATATAAAAAATTAAGAGACGCTCATGAGTAGTAATAAAGTCATACATGCCTTGTACGATGATGACGATGTATTATTGAAAGCCGTCAAGTCAATCAAGGACGAAAAGCATCCTATTGAAGAGGTTTACACCCCCTTTCCCGTTCACGGTTTAGATAAAGTTCTTGGTTTGGAAGGAACACGTATAGCCATTATGTCCTTCATTTACGGCTGTATCGGATTCAGCGTGGCCGTTGCCATGATCAATTATATCATGATTGTTGATTGGCCCCAAAACATCGGAGGAAAGCCAAGTTTTTCCTTTTTGGAAAACATGCCTGCCTTTGTGCCTGTAATGTTTGAAATGACCGTCTTTTTCGCGGCTCACTTAATGGTGATAACATTCTATCTCCGAAGCAAACTTTGGCCTTTTAAAGAAGCTGAAAACCCTAATCCTCTTACGACCGACGATAAATTCTTGGTTGAGGTGGCCGTGGAAGAAAACGAAAAAGAGTTGACTGCCTTGTTAAAAAAGACAGGTGCTATCGACATCGCATTAATTGACAAAGACCATTAAAATGAGAAACGGAATCCTTATTTTAAGTTGTATTGGTTTGTTGGGCTTGCAATCTTGTTTTGATCCTGCCAAGCCAAACTACCAATACTTTCCAAATATGTACGAACCGGTAGGCTACGAAACCTACCAGGAAACGGAGGCCTTTGCCAATGGAATTGAAGCACAGTTGCCTGTAGAAGGATCCATTTCGAGAGGATGGGTGCCTTACGAGTATGCAGATTCTAACGAGGGATATGAAGCGGCCAAAGCCAACTTGAAGTCCCCTATTGCTTCTAGTGAGAAAAATCTTGCTAATGGTAAAGAACTCTATGGAATCTACTGCGCCGTGTGCCACGGTAAAAAAGGTGACGGACAAGGAATATTAATGACCCGAGAAAAGTTTCTAGGGGTACCAAGTTATGCCGATCGTGAGATTACTCCCGGGAGTATTTACCATGTATTGATGTATGGTCGTAATGCCATGGGATCCCACGCTGGACAAGTTAACGCCTCAGAGCGTTGGCAGATTGCACAGCATGTGATGCAACTAAGAGCTGAATTGGTTAAGTAAATCGTATTAGAGATTATGTACACATTTCCAAATAGATTAAAAATTACCTTCCTCGTGTTAATATTGGTTGGGGCAGCAGGCTTGGTAGCCGGATTTTTGTCAGCCCCTTCTTCCGTAGCGGAAGCCCAAGCAATGGTAGCCGATGCCCACCATGGTGAAGGACATGGCGAAGCTCATGGAGAAGCGACTGCAACGGGTCATGGTAATAATCATGCTGACAATTCCCCTGCAGCGGAAACAACTGATGGTCACGCCGAAACAGCGACCCATGACGCAGAAACTCACGGTGATGACCACGGAGAACATTTGTTGCATCAATTGCAAAACAAGCCCTGGGCTGCACTCTATGTCGCCGCTTTCTTCTTTATGATGATTGCCTTAGGGACATTGGCCTTTTACGCTATCCAACGCGCAGCTCAAGCCGGTTGGTCCATTTTGCTTTTTCGTGTTATGGAAGGAATCACAGCCTATTTGTTGCCAGGAACTCTCATCGTATTGTTTTTATTGGTGCTGTCAGGAATGCACCTAAACCATCTGTTCATTTGGATGGATCCGGAAGTCGTAGCGCATGATAAAATCATTCAAGGAAAAGTAGCCTACCTCAATGTACCATTCTTCTTGGCTCGAGCGGTATTCTATATTTTGGGATGGAACTTTTACCGTTATATTTCTAGAAAATATTCATTGGCACAAGATGCGGCCAATGATATCAGCAATCACAAGAAAAATTTCCGTTGGTCAGCAGGATTCTTGGTATTTTTCATCGTAACGGAATCCATGATGTCGTGGGATTGGATCATGTCTATTGACCCTCACTGGTTTAGTACTCTTTTCGGATGGTATGTTTTTGCCAGTATGTTTGTATCCGGTATTACCATGATTGCGCTGATTACGATATACCTTAAGTCAAAAGGCTATTTGCCAGAAGTAAACGATAGCCATATCCATGACTTGGGGAAATTCATGTTTGGAATTAGTGTCTTTTGGACCTACCTCTGGTTTTCTCAGTTTATGTTGATCTGGTACTCCAACATTCCAGAAGAAGTCACTTATTTCATAACACGAATTGAAGATTACAACTTACCGTTCTTTGGAATGTTAGTGATGAACTTCATATTTCCATTGTTGGTATTGATGAACAGTGACTACAAACGCTCCAATTATATCATTGTTGGTGTCGGTATTGTTGTTGTTTTAGGACATTACATAGATATATTCAATATGATCATGCCGTCAGCTGTCGGGGATCAGTGGTTTATTGGAATGGCAGAAATTGGAGGCTTTTTGTTCTTCCTCGGGCTGTTTTTATGGGTCGTATTCAGCGCCTTATCCAAAGCACCATTAATTGCCAAAGGCGATCCTTATATGGGGGAGAGCGAGCGTTATCATTATTAAAAATTAATATAGGATAGAGAGAAATGACTATAGCACTTTCATTAACGATTTTAGTTCTTATTGGAATTTCCGTATGGCAGATTGCAAAAATATTTGAACTGTCACAATCCAAAAAAGAAAATACACAGGTAGCCAATGACAACGACAACCGCTACAACGGTCAGTTGATGTTTGCTTTCCTTTTGTTTATCTATGGAATCACATTGTATTCTTTTTGGAAATGGGGGGATGTATTATTACCGGAAGCCGCTTCAGAACACGGTTCCGAATATGATAACCTAATGTGGATCTCGTTTGCCATTATCTTTTTTGTGCAAACGATCACACAAGCCTTATTGCACTATTTTGCATACAAATACCACGGAAAAAAAGGCCAAAAAGCACTGTTCTATGCCGACAACGACCGTTTGGAGGCCATCTGGACCATTATTCCTGTAATCACTTTAGCGGGATTGATTTTATACGGCCTTTACACTTGGACGGATATTATGAGTGTAGAAGAAAACGAGGACGCCTTGGTAGTAGAATTATACGCGCAGCAGTTTAACTGGAAAGCGCGTTATGCTGGAGACGACGGTGTTCTTGGAGATGCCAATGTTCGGTTTTTACAGGACTTTGACGGTCGTAACCTCGTGGGGATTGATGCCACTGACCCCAATGGTTTGGATGATGTTATTGTTCAGGAATTGCACTTGCCTGTGGGAAGAGAAGTCATTTTTAAGATGCGCTCTCAAGATGTATTGCATTCGGCTTATATGCCCTTTTTCAGAGCACAGATGAATTGTGTCCCTGGAATGATCACCGAGTTTGCTTTTACACCCAACAAAACCACCAGCGAGATGCGTCTCGATCCTGATGTGGTTGCTAAAGTCAAAAAAATCAACAAAATCCGGGCAGAGAATAGCAAGGATTTAGTAGCCAATGGCGAAGAAGCCTTGGAGCCTTATGTATTCGATTATTTGTTACTTTGCAATAAAATTTGTGGTGCATCACACTACAATATGCAAATGAAAATAGTAGTAGATACCCCAGAAGAATTTGAAAAATGGATGGCCGATCAACAAACTTTTGCTCAGGTTATCCAATAAACTATTAAAGAAAAATTAGATATGTCAACAGCAGCAGCGCAAGTACACGAGGAGGATCACGGACATCATCACAAAGAAACTTTCATCACCAAATACGTCTTTAGTCAAGACCACAAAATGATTGCAAAACAGTACCTGATTACAGGGCTGTTTATGGGAATTATTGGCATCGCAATGTCGCTTTTGTTCCGTTTGCAATTGGCTTGGCCGGAGCAGCCTTTCGGAATCTTTGAGGTTTTACTTGGGAAATGGGCTCCCGATGGAGTTATGGATCCCAACGTATACCTTGCTTTGGTTACTATTCACGGAACCATCATGGTATTTTTTGTACTGACTGCTGGTTTGAGCGGAACTTTTAGTAACCTTCTCATTCCGTTGCAGATTGGTGCCCGAGATATGGCTTCTGGCTTGCTCAATATGATTTCATTTTGGTTGTTCTTCTTATCCAGTGTGATTATGATAGCTTCTTTGTTTGTAGAAGCTGGCCCTGCCGCTGCCGGTTGGACTATTTACCCACCTTTGAGTGCCTTGCCACAGGCGCAGCCGGGTTCAGGTATGGGAATGACCCTTTGGTTGGTTTCCATGGCGATTTTCATCGCTTCTTCCCTTTTGGGTTCATTGAATTACATTGTTACAGTTCTAAACCTACGCACCAAAGGGATGACAATGACACGTTTACCCCTCACTATTTGGGCTTTCTTTGTGACGGCAATCATTGGGGTGGTATCCTTCCCGGTTCTTTTATCTGCCGCTTTGTTGTTGATCATGGATCGTAGTTTTGGAACCTCCTTCTTCCTTTCGGATATTTTTATCCAAGGAGAGGTGTTGCACTACCAAGGAGGATCCCCCGTATTGTATGAGCACTTATTCTGGTTTTTAGGCCACCCGGAAGTATATATTGTATTGCTCCCTGCCCTTGGAATCACTTCAGAAATTATTGCGACCAATGCTCGTAAACCGATTTTTGGTTACCGTGCCATGGTAGCATCTATTTTGGCGATCGCCTTTTTGTCCACCATTGTTTGGGGACACCATATGTTTATTTCAGGGATGAATCCATTTTTAGGGTCGGTATTTACCTTTACAACCCTTTTGATTGCTATTCCTTCTGCGGTGAAAGCCTTTAACTACATCACGACCCTTTGGAAGGGAAATCTGCAATTAAACCCTGCGATGCTTTTTTCTATCGGTTTGGTGTCCACTTTTATTACGGGAGGACTTACCGGTATCATTTTGGGAGATAGCACCTTAGATATCAATGTACATGATACCTACTTCGTTGTCGCACACTTCCACTTGGTTATGGGTATTTCAGCACTCTACGGCCTTTTTGCAGGGGTCTATCATTGGTTCCCTAAGATGTTTGGTCGAATGATGAATAAAAACCTAGGGTACGTTCACTTTTGGGTGACAGCCGTGGCTGCCTATGGCGTGTTTTTCCCCATGCACTTTGTTGGAATGGCGGGCCTTCCAAGACGTTATTATACCAACACGGCCTTCCCATATTTTGATGATTTAGCCAATATAAATGTCGTAATCACTGTATTTGCACTGATTGCAGGAGCTGCTCAGTTGGTTTTCCTTTACAACTTTATCCATAGCATGTTCTATGGAAGAGAAACGGAACAGAACCCCTGGCGCTCCAATACACTCGAATGGACAGCTCCTGTGGAGCATATGCACGGCAACTGGCCGGGCGCCATTCCACACGTACATCGTTGGGCCTATGATTATTCAAAACCAGGACAGGAGGAAGATTTTGTTCCCCAACACATCCCACTAAAAGAAGGAGAGGAAGAACTCCAACACTAGACTGAATTACAAAAAGCTACCGCGAGGTAGCTTTTTTTGATTTAGAGGATGGTAGAATAGTGTGAGTAGATCCTCACACAGGAATGCGACCTTTTTACTTACTATTACTATCAATCAAACCATTATCTTTGAGATAATGAACGAGCACCTTGATCCAGAAAAAGACCGTTTGTCCACGGAAGAGCAGGACATAGACAAGGCATTACGGCCGCTGAGTTTTGATGATTTTGCGGGGCAAGATGCCATTCTTGAAAATTTAAAAATATTTGTTGCAGCAGCCAACCAGCGTGAAGAAGCCTTGGATCACACCTTGTTTCATGGCCCTCCCGGTCTGGGAAAAACAACCTTAGCACATATCCTTGCCAATGAACTTCAAGCAGGGATCAAACTCACTTCGGGTCCCGTACTGGACAAGCCCGGTGACCTTGCAGGCTTACTCACCAATCTCCAGCCACGCGATATTCTTTTTATCGACGAGATTCACCGTTTGAGTCCCATCGTAGAAGAATACCTTTATTCAGCCATGGAGGATTTTAAAATAGATATCATGATTGAAACGGGGCCCAATGCGCGCACCGTTCAGATTCATTTAAATCCATTTACATTGGTGGGAGCGACCACCCGTTCGGGACTTCTGACAGCTCCTATGCGGGCTCGTTTTGGAATTAGCAATCGTTTGGAGTATTATTCCACGGAGCTGCTAGGCACCATAGTAGAGCGAAGTGCTGGCATACTAAAGGTACCGATTGACCTAGATGCCGCTATCGAAATTGCGGGACGGAGTCGTGGCACACCAAGAATTGCCAATGCCCTGTTGCGTCGTGTTCGAGATTTTGCACAGATCAAAGGGGATGGTAAAATTGACCTAGCGATTACCAAATACGGACTCAAAGCGCTGCAAGTAGATCAGCATGGATTGGATGAGATGGACAACAAGATTTTGACCACACTGATCGACAAATTCAAAGGAGGACCTGTTGGTATCACTACCCTAGCCACAGCAGTAGCGGAAAACGGAGAAACCATTGAGGAAGTTTACGAACCGTTTTTGATCCAACAAGGGTTTATTGTTCGAACGCCCAGAGGACGGGAAGTTACCGAGTTGGCCTATCGCCACCTAGGACGTGTTAAAGGGAATCAAGGCGGTCTTTTTTGATGAATCCCGCTCCTCCATTCAAAAGTACCCTCCATTGGAGTCAACTGCTTCGAAACAGTAAACGATTGGTCAAAAATCCAATTCCCTTTCATCATAAATGGTTTCATAAGTTTGGGGAAACACTCAAGTTTCGATTTTTTAATGGAACCAAAGTTTTTCTGACGCGTGACCCCGAATTTGCTCTTCATGTCCTACGAAAAAACCATAAAAACTATTTTAAGTCTGATGTTACCTCTGAGGGTTTAGGCCAATACATTGGTAAGGGACTTTTGACACTCAATGGCGATGCATGGAAAAAAGATCGACGTTTGTTGCAGCCTGGATTTTACAAAGAGCGCATCCGCAAACTCTTTGATGGAGTCATTCCACAGACGATTACCAAAGTATTAGGACAAATTCCTCAAAACACCCCCACAGACATAAAACCCTATATGAATCAGTTGGCCTTTGAGGTGGTAACCCATGCCTTGTTTGAAATGAAAATTGAACAGCACCGACTGGAAGAAATTCGTCAGATTATTGATTCCGTACAAGAGCATTTTGTCAAAAAGATACGTCAACCCCAATGGAATTTTTGGCGCTATCTTACGGGTGTTAATTCGAGTATTGATAAAAAAGTACGGCGGATTCGATCCATTATGGATGCCCTTGTTGAGGAGCGAATTGCTTCTGAGACCTCTCATGAAGACCTTTTGGATTTGATGCTCAATGCTACCTATGAGGATGGAAGCAAAATGGAACGAGGGCGTATCATCGATGAGTTGATTATTCTAATTGTAGCAGGACACGAAACCACGGCTAATGCGCTTTGTTTTCTTTGCTATGAATTGGGTCAAAACCCTGAATATCTGGAAAAAGTCAAGGCCGAAATACAATCTTTAGAAGGTTCGACGACTCCCTATGAACAATTAGGGCAGCTTCCCTATGCCCAGGCAGTAGTCAATGAAACCCTACGTCGGTATCCACCAGCCTGGATTGTTGACCGTAAGGCTCTGGCGGAAGATCAAATTGGGGCGGAGTGGATTCCTAAAGATGCCTTTATTGCGGTTTCTATTTATGAATTGCACCATCACCCGGACTATTGGGACAACCCAATGACTTTCCTCCCAGAACGTTTTTTAAAACCGCCCCCAGCTGTTTATATTCCCTTTGGTGCAGGCCCCCGTATGTGTATCGGAAATCATTTCGCTCTTTTTGAAATGACGGAGGTGCTTCGGCAATTGGCGCTGCATTACACCCTCACCCCGATCACGAAAACACCCAATTCCTTAGCCTTAATCACCTTACAGCCCGAACGGTTAGTACTTTGTCTAAATCAAAAAGATGACTAAGACGCTACATACCCAATTGGTAAAAGAAGAGGCGCAACGCTTGGGTTTTTTGAGTTGTGGGATTTCCAAAGCAGGATTCTTGGAAGAAGAGGCACCTCGATTGGAGCAATGGCTTCGAGACGACCGCCACGGCAAAATGGGCTATATGGCGAACCATTTTGACAAACGCTTGGATCCAACCCTCTTGGTGCCTGGAGCCAAGAGTGTGATATCATTACTGTTTAATTATTTTCCCGAAGCGGAGCAGCAAGATCCCGAAGCACCCAAATTTGCAAAGTATGCCTATGGCACCGATTACCACTTTGTGCTTAAAGACAAGCTCAAGCAATTGTTTCAATACATACAGCAAGAGATTGGTACGATCAATGGAAGGGTTTTTGTAGACTCAGCCCCGGTATTGGAAAAAGCATGGGCCGCAAAGAGCGGTTTGGGCTGGGTGGGGAAAAACACCAATCTCATAGCCAAATCCACCGGTTCTTTTTTCTTTATTACAGAGATCATCTGCGACCTAGAATTTGACTACGATGGCCCTACTACCGATCACTGTGGGACGTGCACCGCCTGTATTGACGCTTGCCCTACAGAGGCCCTAACCCCCTATCAAATGGATGCGAGTAAATGTATTTCCTATCTCACCATTGAACTAAAAGATGAAATCCCTGCCGAGTTTCATGGTAAAATGGACAATTGGGCTTTTGGCTGTGATGTATGTCAAACCGTTTGTCCTTGGAATCGCTTTTCCCAAGTCCATCAAGAACCGGCATTTGAACCCAAAGAAGAGCTATTGACCTATACGGCAAAAGATTGGGAAGAAATTACCCGTGAAACCTTTGATATAATCTTTCATAAAAGCCCGGTCAAGCGAACGGGATTTAAGCGCCTCAAACAAACGTTGCGTTTTTTGCGATAAGCCTCCTTAAAGGGTCGATACAAGCACTAAATTTTTGCCAAAACATTCTTTTTTATACTTTGGGTCTGCTTTCGTTGGGAAACGAAAAGCTTTAAACCCAATCTTAAACTTAAACTACTTTATGTATGAAAAAATCTTTTTTTCTGCTCCAACTGTTGGTATTTCTGATGGTGGGGCTAGCCGCTTTCGCGCAAACCGTTACAGGTGTTGTGATGAGCGAAGATGGACCCCTACCAGGGGCCACAATTATTGTCAAGGGAACCACACAAGGAACCACGTCTGATTTTGATGGAAACTTCAGTATCAATGCCGATTCGGATGCTGTCTTGGAAGTCTCTTTTGTAGGATTTGTCTCACAAGAAATACCAATTAATAACCAAGAAAATATAACCATAACACTCACCTCCGACAATGCTTTGGATGAGGTAGTGGTGATAGGTTACGGAAGCCAAACGCGTGGAAGCTTATCAGGATCCGTTGCTTCAGTAGATGTCGCAGATGCTGTCAAAACGCCTGTGGTAAATGCTGCTGAAACCCTGCAAGGGCGCGTAACCGGTGTGCAGGTTGTCACCAGTGGAAATCCTGGACAAGCTCCCAAGATAAATATTCGAGGTTTTGGGACCAGTAATAACACCGATCCTCTTTATATCATTGACGGTGTTCAGACGGATGACCCTTTGGTGCTAAACAACATCAACCCCACGGATATTGAACAAATGAACGTTTTGAAAGATGGTGCTGCCGCCATCTATGGAGCATGAGCTTCCAATGGGGTCGTTATCATTACGACCAAAGCAGGGAGTTACAATATGGATCGGGCGCAGGTATCCTTTGATATTTATACAGGGGCCTCACAGATTTCCAATTCTCCATAAATGCTCAATGCGGAACAACACGCGCAAATGATTTGGGACAGTTACACCAATGATGGTGTTACCCCTAGCCATCCACAATATGGAAGCGGTGCCAGTCCTGTAGTTCCTTCTTCGATTATTGGATACCGAAGAGTGGTTGCCTACAACCCCATTCAATTTTCTGAAACAGGATTCTCAGCACCCGTAACCCCTGGAGGGACGGATTGGATAGACGCAGTCACACGAAGTGCACCCGTTACCAATGCATCCTTCTCCATTGCCA
>CALITN010000101.1 GCA_938041595.1 uncultured Flavobacteriaceae bacterium
TCACGGCTACGGAAACGGATGGGGTCGCGCAGCTGACAACTGGACTGCAGATGTATTATCAGATGATGCACACAAAGGTAGTACTGATGATGATCAAGCAGATTTGAAAGAGATCGAATTGATGAACTGGTCACCAGCCAACGGATATTGGATGGCACGCTGGGGAGTTCTTTTCGCTGGAACAAATCGTGCCAATGCTGTTATTTCCTTAATTAATGGTATCGACGGTGGCGATTTTTCAGCTCAATTGGCTGAAGCACGTTTCCTGAGAGGACATTTTAACTTTGAGATTCAAAGAATGTGGGGTAATGTTCCTTACATTTCTGATGAAAATTATTCTAACTCAGAGTTTAATCAACCAAATACTGGTGATATATATGCAGCTATTGAAGCCGATTTTGCTGCTGCTGCCGCTTCACTTCCTAGCACACAAGCTGAGCCAGGACGTCCTACAAGCGCTGCTGCTAATGCATATCTAGGTGCGGTTTTAGCTCAACAAGGAAAATATGCTGAAGCTCTTCCAAAGTTGGAAGCTGCAATGGCATCTTATTCTCTTTTATCAGAGTATGGCGATAACTTCAAAGCCAAAGGTGAAAACGGATCGGAATCAATTTTCGCGATTCAGTTTACCACTGACGGTGGTCAAAGCTTTAACGCTAATGCTGTTGGGGCATTAAATTTCCCTAACCCAGGTCCTTTTGGTTCTTGCTGTGGATTCTATCAGCCATCTCAAGATTTATTGAATGCTTTCCAAACAGATGCAAGTGGATTGCCGCTATTGGATACATTCAATCAAACTGATGTAACAAGTGATTATGGTGTTTTGAGTTCAGAGCCTTTTACTGAGTTTGCTGGAAACCTTGATCCTCGTGCTGACTTCACAGTAGGTCGTCGTGGTATTGACTACAACGGATACGGTGAGCACATTGGTAAAGATTGGATTCGTGCAGGTTTCTCTGATATTTCAGGGCCTTACTTGCCTAAGAAAAATGTTTACCAAAAATCAGAAGCTGGTATTGTACAATCAACTGGTGGATGGGGTGAGCAATTATCCGGTTTGAACTATCATATTTTACGTCTAGGTAGAGTTATGTTGTTAGCTGCAGAAGCTGCTGTTGAAACAAACAACCTATCGAAAGCACTCGATTATGTAAACCAGATTCGTAACAGAGCCAAAAACTCTACTCCGATTCTAGATGCTGATGGAACACCAGCAGCAAACTACAAAATTGAGCCTTACCCTTCTTTCCCATCTCAAAGCTATGCTCGTAAAGCAGTTCGTATGGAGATGCGTTTAGAAACAGCTATGGAAGGTCAGCGTTTGTTTGATCTTAGAAGATGGGGTAATGCAGAACAAGTAATGAATGCATACTTCACAAATGAAGCTCGCACCATTACTAACTTTGGTCAGAAAGTGAGCCCATACCAAAGCAAGCATAATGTGTTTCCAATTCCACAACAAGCGATTGACTTGAGTGGTGGAGCACTTCAACAGAACTCAGGTTACTAGTAGCCTAATTATCTGTTAAATTACAAACGCGCAGGTTTTCGAATTTGCGCGTTTTTTTATACTTTAATGCGAACCAAATAATAAAATTCATGATTAAATATTTGATGGGCGTATTGCTCTTTCCGGTTTTATCTGTGGCTCAAACGAGTCTTTTCAATGGTCAAAATTTGGACGGATGGACTATTCACGGCACCGAAAAATGGTATGTTGATTCGGGTGAATTGATTTGTGAAAGTGGTCCGGATGAAGAATATGGCTATTTATCCACCAATCAGTTTTATGATGATTTTGAATTGAATTTAGAATTCAAACAAGAAGCCAATGGTAACAGCGGTGTTTTTTTTCGTTCTACTTTAGAGGGAACTAAAATATCAGGATGGCAAGTAGAAGTTGCTCCACCGTGCAAGCAAGCCCCTAAAAACGGAATTTGTCCTGGAGATGCTACCGGTGGAATATATGAATCCTATGGACGTGGGTGGCTTATCAAGCCTGATTTTGATAAAGATAAAAACCTTAAAATGGGTGAATGGAACGCTATGAGAGTTATTGTCAAAGGCGATCGCGTACAGACTTTTTTAAACGGAGTCCCAATGGTGGATATAACCGATGCAAAAATTGGTGCCGGAAAAGGATCTATTGCCCTGCAAATTCACTCTGGTGGAGGGATTAAAGTTCGCTGGCGAAATATTCAAATCAAAACCTTATAACATGAATGTTCTCTCCAAATTACTTACACTATTAACCTTGGGAGGGTTGCTTATGAATTGTGCAGAAACCCCAAGTAAAAAAGAACCACAAAAACCTTGGCAAATCCTTTTTGATGGAACTTCTACCAAAGGATGGCGAGGATACAATTCGGAAACCCTACCTCCAGGGTGGTCTATACAAGACAACACCTTGACTTTTATAACCGAAAGAGTCAAAGAAGAAGACTACGATTATAAGGGCAGTAAAGATATTATTTATGGAGCGGAGGAGTTTGATAATTTCGAGTTGTATCTCGAGTGGAAAATCCCTGAAGGAGGGAACAGTGGCATTTTTTATCATGTTCAAGAAGGCTTTCCTGGCATTCCTGAAGTTGCCGCTGAATATCAGTTAATTGATGACGCTAATTACACCCGTTTTAACGATATAACAGATTATAACTTAAGCGTTGGAAACACTAATAATCCAAGTGAATTGCAACCATCGCAAAAGACAGGCTCTGATTATGCCATGTATGCCGCCCCAGAGAATAAAATATATCATCCAGTGGGGGAGTGGAACAGTTCTCGAATTGTATATACTTCAGAAAAAGTGACCTACTACTTGAATGGGGAAGAGACCATTTCTTTTGTTCCGAGATCCGAGGATTGGAAACAACGCAGAGCTAACTCAAAGTGGAAAGACTATCCCAACTATGCCCGATTTAAAAAAGGATATATTGGATTTCAGGATCATGGAAGTGGCTTGGCCTTTAGAAACATTAAAATCAGAAAACGCTAGTATGAATAAACGAGATTTTTTAAAAACATCAGCGGCGGCTTTAGGGGCAGCACTCCTTCCTAAAGGAGGCTGGGCGATGACCAACCAACAAAAAATTAGAACGGCTCACATTGGAGTGGGCGGCATGGGAATGGAAGACTTAAAAGCCATTGCCTCGCACCCTCAAGTAGTAGTTTCGGCTCTTTGTGACGTTGATCAAAAAGCCTTGGCGAAGGCACAGGAGCTTTTTCCAAACGCAAAAACATTTACAGACTATCGAGAAATGTATGCTAGTTTCTCAGAAGCAATAGATGCGGTAGTGGTCAGTACGCCAGACCATACCCATGCGCCAGCTTCTTTATTGGGTATGGAGCAGAATAAGCCAGTATATTGCCAAAAACCGCTGACGCATCATGTCACAGAAGCCCGGGCAATGAAGAAAATGGCCGCCGAGAAAAACCTGATCACCCAAATGGGAATTCAGGTACATTCATTTTATGATTACAAACTGGCTACTCAAATGATCCAAGGTGGGGTTATTGGAAAAGTACACACAGTTCGTGCTTGGTCTAATAAAAACTGGGGTTTTGATGGTCCAGCTCCTAAGGGAAGCGATCCAGTACCAGCGCATTTGGACTGGAATCTTTGGCTTGGAACTGCTGCTGAGCGTTCCTATAAGGAAAATTACTATCATCCTGCCAACTGGCGCAAACTCGTAGATTTTGGCTGTGGCACGTTGGGAGATATGGGAGTCCATATCTTTGATACACCCTACAACGCCTTGGCTTTGGATGTACCCAAAACTATCAAAAACAATTGTCGTAAACCCACCGGTTTCGGTTATGCGGAATCCAATAAAGTGACCTATACTTTTGGGCAAACCCCTTATACGACAGAAACGTTGACTTGGATTTGGGAAGATGGCTACAAAGCCCCTCGAAAGAACAAAGCAATGCGTTTGCCAAACAATGACCAGTTACCCGACCAAGGCGC
>CALITN010000102.1 GCA_938041595.1 uncultured Flavobacteriaceae bacterium
CCAGCCCCAATCCAAAGAATTGAATGTTGGAGTGTGATAAATCAAAGTCAAGGCCCAAGGAAAATTTTTCTTTTGGGTTTAAAACAATATTGGTTTCCAAAAATGGCAGGGAATCCGACAAGGGGCGATAGGTGATACTGGGGTACTTAAAATTCTCAAGGTTATTGAAATAGCGGTAGGTAAGGAGACGTTCTTGATCACTATAAACGCTATCCAGCTGAACAAAAAGGGGATTGGTCAAGGCTTTGGGGCGATATTTTAATGGTCCTTTGGAATAGATATGAATTCCGTTGTAGGTGATGCTGTCGGTATAACTATCCAGTCCTGCCCCCAATTGTTGGGATTCAACAAAAATATTGATTCGTTTTACACGATGGATTTTATAGGGCTGAGTGATCAAGCTGTCTCCTAGGCGTTGTTGTGGGTTATTGATTGCCAATTCAACGCCAATGGTTTTATCTCTTCCAGTACTATCAATAGCGGCCTTAAAGCGAAGGCTATTCTCTTGAAAATTATAAACCCCGGCTTCTCTAAAAAGGGTTAATATTCGTTTGCGCTCTGCGTCAAAATCAGCAATATTAAATCCTTGACCGGGTTTTAGAAAACTAGCCGTTTTCGATTCTTCAACCAGTGTTTCTAATTCTTTGGCGGCAATGGAAAATTGAATGCTATCCAGACGGTATTGTTCCCCCTTTTGAATGTCATACTGTACGCTTGCTTTTTGGTTTTTTTCTGTTTGAACAGAGGAGGATACATCGACATCAAAAAACCCTTTATTTTTATAATACTGCGAAAGGCGTTTGGTGTTGCGTACAATATTAGCACTGTCTAAAAGTACGGGACTGGCTCCAATACCTTTGAGCCATTGATTGCTAAGTTTTTTATAGCGGAGTAGTTGATTAAGTTGCTTGGCTGATAGGATATTTTCCAAGCGTTTTTTGCGTTTTTCTTTTTTGAGTAACCAATTGTTGAAACTGGAATCTGGATCTTTCAATGCTAATTGATGAAAGAAAATTTCAAACGGAATTCCTAGGAAAGTATTGTTTGGAGGATCAACCAGCAGATCGATGGCTGGGCTGTTGGGCTTAAACTCTCCATTGATGGATAATGCGTTTTTTTGAAGCAAATAACGCCCCTCTTCCAAATTCTTAGTACTACTACATTGTAGGAACAAAAAACTTGAAAAAGATAGAATGATTACATTTGAAGCGTATCGACGCACCGCAACTCTGTTTTGCGTTCAAATGTACAGCTTTTCATGCTACCCAAAACCCTTCTTAAACAAATCGCTCAACTGGGGCAAAAGAAATTTAGAGATCAATCGCACTGTTTTGTCGTAGAAGGACAAAAGAGCGTTTTGGATTTCTATGACCAGGGGTGGGAATGGGAAGGCCTATATTCCACGAGTCCACAAAAAGAGTTGCCTTCCACTCAAATTAGTCCAGCTGAAATGGGACGCATTACTCAGTTCAAAACACCCAGTCCAGTATTAGGGGTTTTTAAGAAACGAGATGAGCCCTTGCTTCCAAAACGTGAATCGATTTTGGTTTTGGACCAGATCCGCGATCCAGGAAATTTGGGAACGATTATTCGGCAAGCCAATTGGTTTGGGTTTCAGCATGTGCTTTGCAGCAGAGATTCTGTGGATTGTTATAATCCAAAAGTGGTCCAAGCTTCCATGGGTGGACTCGCACGTGTTGCTTGTCACTATGGGGATTTGGTTTCTTTTCTTTCTCAAACACAATTGACAGTCTATGGTGCCGGTTTGGAAGGGAAATCAATTTATAAACATGCCTTTAAGACCCCTGCGGCTATTGTTTTTGGTAGTGAGTCACATGGATTTTCCCCGGCTGTTAAAGCAACTATTCAGGAATGGATTACCATTCCTTCGGTTCAAACCCAAAGGGTTGAAAGCTTAAATATTGCTTCCGCCTCAGCCATTGTCCTTTCGGCTTTTACCCAGTCCTAGTAGCTATTCAAAGACAAGGTTTACTACGACGCCTCTACTGACCATATTGGTGATTTTCCCTGTCCAAGGACTGTTGGGTGTGTTGTCGGGAATCAATTCGTTCTGTAAGGAAAAAATCCCCCGTATGGAGGGTGAAAATTTGAAGTAGAACAAGTAAAAATCAAAACCAATACCGATTTCATACTTCAAATTTTGACTTTCAGTTCGGAAAACATTACTGAGATTGTCGTCCGTATTTTTTTTGTTGCTGGAAAGATTGAAATCCGTCGAAACCCCAGCTAACAAAAAAGGTCGAAAGTTGTTAATCCTTTGGGCGCTTATTTTGATCAATAAGGGAAGGTGGATATAGGTGGACTTTATTTCTCTGTAACGATCATCTTCGGTTTCAAAATCTGATAATTCGGGATAGAGCAATTCTCGCTGAGCATAATAAAGCCCTGGCTCCAAACGGAGATTCAGAAATTGGTTGATTCGCATATCTCCAATAAGTCCAATGGTAAATCCGGTGCCGGGAGTAACCTCAATATCAGGGAAGTTATTTTGATAATAGTCAGAAGTGTAATCAAAATCAAAATGATAGTTATTGACACCTACAAAATAGCCGTAATGGACAAATCGATCATCAAATTGGGGTAGATTTTGGATGCGTTCTCGAACTTGTGGGTATTGAGCAAAAAGTGCTAGGCTTCCACAAATACTCAGTAAAAGGGTGAACAGTAGCTTATGTCGTAGGTTTTGTTCCACAGTAAATAGATGCGACCCCAAATGTTTGCGGGTGATTCGCTACTCTTATAAACCCAATTTTTGACAAAATATTGTTGAAAGCGCTTCCATAAGGGAAGTGCACTGCCGATTCGGCCAGATAATCATAGGCAGAACGGTCTTTGGAGAGCAGTCGTGCCATTCGTGGCATCAACCATCCTGCATAGAACCCATAAAATTGTTTAAAAGGGAATCGAGTAGGTACAGAAGTTTCGAGGACTAAAAGTGTTCCTTTGGGCTTGAGCACACGGAAAATTTCTGCCAATCCTTTTTCCAGATTCTCGAAATTTCGAACACCAAAAGCGACAGTGACCAAATCGAACGTATTGTCTTCGAAGGCTAAGGCTTCACTATCACCCAAAACCATCTCAATGGTGTTTTGGAATCCTCTTTTCTCAACTTTTTCTTTTCCCAAAGCAAGCATGCCTGGGGAAATATCAAGCCCTACAATTCTCTGGGCGCTGGTTCGGGTCAGGGCTACCGCCAAATCTCCAGTACCTGTAGCAATGTCCAAAGCGGCTTCAACCTTGTTTTTTTGTGCCATTTGGATCAGTTTTTTGCGCCATCGGATGTCAATTCCTAGGGAGATGATCCGATTTAAAAAATCATATTCCCCAGAAATAGCGTCAAACATCTGGGTTACCTGTGCTTTTTTGGAAGCCTTTGAGCCAGCATAAGGAGTCACTTTCTTTTTCATGCGCTGCAAAGATAAAAGATTTCGGAGGGCTTTTCAGAGAATTTTAGACCCAGCGCTCCCCTTTTTGTATATTTGCCTTGTATTTTCTTACTCCTATGAAAATAATCATCGCCGGGGGTGGTGAAGTTGGCTTTCATTTGGCCAAGCTGCTATCCTTTGAGTCATTAGACATTACGCTTATTGATACCGATAAGGAGCGTCTTACCTATGCTGAAAACCATCTGGACATTAAGACTCTGAAAGGCAATGCCTGTTCGTTACGTATTATCAAAGAAGCCAAGGTGGGTACTGCCGATTTATTTATTGCTGTAACTTCTGAAGAAACCGCCAATATTACGGTTTGTGCCTTGGCTAAGCAATTGGGCTGCAAGCGGACTATCGCACGAATTTCAACCATCGAATTTATCAAGGAAAACGATTGTATTAACTTCGAAAAGTTGGGTATTGATGAGTTAATCTCCCCAGAAGCACTGGCAGCAGAGGAAATTCATCAACTTTTAGATCAATCGGCTTTTAGTAATAGTTATGCCTTTGAGTCTGGAGCTCTTACCTTGATTGGGACAACCTTAGGAGATGAGGTTCCTTTTGTTGGTAAAAGTGTCAAAGAAGCAGCCTCCATTTTTCCAGATGTTCACTTTATGCCGATTGCACTGCAACGAAAGGGTAGTCAATCAACTATAATTCCTCGTGGAGATACCGAATTTGAAGCTGGAGATCGGGTTTTCTTTACCACTTTACAACAGGGGGTAGAAGAAATCTATAAATTGACGGGAAAGGTCAAAAAAGAAATTAAAAACGTGATGATTCTTGGTGGGGGCAAAATCGGAGCCAGTACCGCACGACGCTTGGCAGAGGAAAAATTTAATGTGACTCTAGTAGAGCAAAACAAAACCAAAGCGATCACTATTGCTGAAGAACTCTCCAATATTATGGTAATTCATGGAGACGGACGTAGTGTGGAATTGCTCGATGAAGAAGATCTCGAGACCATGGATGCGTTTATTTCTGTGACAGAAAACTCAGAGACCAATATAATGACCTGTCTTATGGCCAAGTCAAAAGAGGTTACCAAAACAATCGCTTTGGTCGAGAATATCGACTATTTTCAATTGTCACAGTCCATAGGGATTGATACATTGATCAATAAAAAACTTTTGACAGCTAACACCATTTTCCGCTATATCCGTAGGGGAGAGGTGGTGGATATGACCACGCTAAGCCATTTGAATGCCGAACTATTGGAATTTGTCGTCAATGTAGATTCTAAGGTTAATGGTCAAAAAATAAAAGACATTGATTTTCCTCGAACGGCTACCATTGGAGGGGTTGTCAAAGAAGGGGAGGGGATCATTGCTTTGGGAGACTATGTTATTGAAGCAGGGGATCGGGTCTTGGTGTGTTCGCTTCCGCGCTCTATCAAACGAATTGAAGGTTTGTTCCGTTAAGCATGTTTTATAAACTTAATTACAAAGTAATTTTACAGCTTTTGGGTGTTTTGCTTGCCTTTAATGGAGGCCTGATGCTTTTGGCTGTAGGAATGAGTTGGATGACTCAAGACCAGGCTACGCAACAATTATTGACCGCTGCCTTTTCCGTTTTGCTTTTAGGGCTATTTTTATTGATTGCTTTCCGGGAAGCACAGCCCCAAATTCAAAAAAGAGAAGGGTATTTGGTAGTGAGCCTAGGTTGGCTGGTGATGACCCTAACGGGAATGCTGCCCTATTTGATGACCGATAGCGTTCCCAGTGTTTCTCATGCTTTTTTTGAAACCATGTCGGGCTATACCACTACAGGGGCCACTATTTTTGATGATATTGAAAGTTTGCCCAAGGGATTGTTGTTTTGGCGGAGTATTACTCATTGGATAGGAGGAATGGGGATTATTGTATTGACAATTGCTATTTTGCCCATCTTGGGTATTGGGGGGATGCAGTTGTTTGCCGCTGAAGTTCCAGGCCCCAACAGTGACAAATTGCATCCACGAATCACCGATACAGCCAAGCGTTTATGGTTATTATACTTTGGTTATACTTTGGCAGAAACCTTTTTACTATGGTTTGCTGGAATGTCTTTTTTTGATGCGATCAATCATGCAATGAGCACACTATCCACGGGGGGATTTTCTACTAAGAATAATAGTATTGCATTCTGGAACGATCAACCGCTGATTCAGTACATTATTTTATTTTTTATGTTGGTGGCTGGAACCAATTTTGTATTGAGCTATTTTGGTTTTACTGGAAATTTCAGAAAGATTTTCAAGGACATTGAGTTCCAATATTATCTGTGGTTTATCGGTTTGTTTACTTTATTAGTAACCAGTGTTTTGCTTTTGCATAACACCGCTCCGGGACTTCCAGCGACCCATCCACAGCTGTTGGGGCAAACAGAAAGTGTCTTTCGTCATTCACTTTTTCAAGTGGTAGCGATTATTACGACTACTGGTTTTGTGACGGCAGATTTTACCGCTTGGGCTCCCTTACTTACGCTGACGTTCTTTGGGCTTATGTTTATTGGAGGATCTGCAGGATCTACATCTGGGGGAATCAAGGTGGTTCGGCACCTGTTGATGATTCGCAGTGGTATTTTGGAATTTAAAAGGGCACTTCATCCCAATGCAATTCTTCAGGTACGCTATAACAATCGCGTTGTGAGTGAAGGCATTGTCCAGAATATACTCGGCTTTTTTATCCTATACTTATTGTCATTTATTATTGGAACCCTTGGCTTTGCGATGATGGGATTTGATTTTGAATCTTCGGTAGGGGTTGCGGCTTCTTCTTTAGGGAATGTGGGTCCCGCTTTAGGGGTTTTTGGTCCCGCAGAAAACTATACTGCACTGCCATCCATAGGGCTTTGGTGGTCTTCTTTCTTAATGCTTTTAGGTCGTTTGGAACTCTTTACCGTATTGATATTATTGACTCCTTTTTTCTGGCGTAAAAACTAATAGCCGTATTTTTTCCCCCACAACTGCTGAAGCCATTTTCGAATGCTATTTTCTTTGGCATTTTGTCCGGGTTCATAAAAACGAGTCCCTTCAATGGCATCTGGGAGGTAGTTTTGAAATACAAATTGATGGGGATGGTCGTGTGGATATTGATAGCCCATTCCGTGTCCGAGTTCTTTGCTGAGTTCGGTGGGGGCATTTCGCAAATGAAGGGGAACCGATAAGTTGGTACTCATTTCAACTTCTTCCAGTGCTTTGTCGATGGCCAAATAACTCGCATTACTCTTTGGAGAAGTAGCCAGATAGACAGCGCATTGACTCAAAAGTATCCGCGCTTCGGGCATACCTATGACCTGAACAGCATTAAAAGTGGTTTGTGCAAGAACCAGTGCATTGGGATTGGCATTGCCGATATCTTCACTGGCTGCAATCAATAACCTACGGGCGATAAATTTGATGTCTTCTCCGGCTTTTAACATCCGTGCCAGCCAATAAACAGCCGCATTAGGATCGCTTCCTCGAATCGATTTTATAAAGGCCGAGACAATGTCGTAATGCAGATCACCGTTTTTATCAAATTGAACGGCATTCGTTTGAAGGGTTTTTTTTATTTTTTCATTGGTGATTTCGATGGCCTCGTTGGCACCAAAAGAAAAAACAACAAGCTCCAACAGCGTTAAGAGTTTCCGTGCATCTCCGCTTGAATATTGAATCAAGGCTTCTGGATCTTCCAACTGAATAGTTTTTGTTTTAAGCAACGGATCTTGAGTAAGTGCGCGTTCCAAAAGACTTTTTAATTCCTCTAGCAAGAGAGGTTTTAGGGTAAAAACTTGACAACGTGAAAGCAATGCGTTGATGACCTCAAAACTTGGATTTTCAGTAGTCGCACCGATAAGGGTAATAATTCCTTTTTCGACGGCTCCTAGAAGTGCGTCTTGTTGGGATTTACTAAATCGATGAATTTCATCAATGAATAATAATGGATTTTTATCGGTAAATAGACCGCCTTGACTTTGAGCTTTGTGAATAATTTCACGGACTTCCTTGACACCAGCATTAATGGCTGATAATTCATAAAAAGGCCTTTTTTTCTCTCCTGCGAGCAACTTGGCTAGGGTGGTTTTTCCGGTGCCTGGGGGACCCCAAAGAATCATGGAAGGAATAAATCCCGATTGAATGCTTTGATACAATGCCCCGTCAAGTCCGACCAAATGTTTTTGCCCCACATAGTCCGTCAGACTTTTGGGTCGCATTCGTTCGGCAAGAGGCGGCGATTGTTGCATGTTGGTTTAGTCTGTTGAGCCGTGATCACGCTGGCGAATGATTTCATAAAGAATCAAGCCTGTAGCGACCGATACATTGAGAGATCCCACTTTGGAAACCATAGGTAACTGCACGCAACGATCCAATAATTTTAAAAGACTGGGGTGAATGCCTTTTTCCTCGGAGCCCATGACAACGGCCATCGGTCCTGCTAAAGGGCTATTATAGGCGATTTCTGACGCTTTCTCGTCCAATCCCACTAAGGGGATGTCATGTGCCTGTAAAAGGAATATAGCGTCTTTTAGATGGCTCACTTTAGCAATGGGCACTTCAAAAATAGCACCGGCTGAGGTTTTAACCGTTGTGGCATTGAGTGGTGCGCTTCCCGATTCGGGCAGGACAACGCAGTGAACTCCGGTGGCTGCCGCCGATCGTAGGATGGCTCCTAGGTTGTGTGGATCGGTGATATGATCCAAAAGCAATAGTAGGGGCGGATCTTCTCCAAACCCATTCTCTAGGATTGTTTCTAAAGAATGCACCGTTACGGGGGAAATGCGGCCCATTACTCCCTGATGATTTTCATTTTTGTAGGTATTGAACTTTTCTTTGGGGACATAACTGGTAGAGATACCTTTGGCTCGTAGTTTGTTCTCGAGTTGACGTAATAGCGGACTTTTATCCCCTTGCTGAATCCAAACCTTGTCAAGGGTCTGTTCGTTGGCAAGGGCTTCTTGCAGCGCGTGAATACCAAATATCTGTAGCGATTTGTCCATAATTATGTGTGTGTGTTTAGCAAAGATGCTTAATTCCCTTGAATTTGTTGTAAAAAAAAAGAGACCCGAAGGCCTCTTTTTTATGATATCCTTAAAGAATTAAGGACAAATACTCATTGTTTTACCGTCCGTACCTATGGTGGGGTTAGGTCCTTCTGCCAAGGCAGTTTGAACTTTACCAGCACCATTATCATGACTGATAGTGTACGTAACCTCACTATCCCATGCTCCAGAATTGTAAGCAATGGTGAAGGTTGATGTTCCTTCAGGCACTGTGAAAGTTTCTGTATTGGAGGCTCCCTGTGCAGACGTTACAGAGTAGTCGGTAGCGGTACCGTCAATTGTAACTGTCAAAGAAGCTCCGTTCCATCCGTCACCATACGAATCATTCATCACCAATGTGTACTCACCAGCCACGGGAGCTGTTGGAATACATTTGATGATTTTGTTGTATTGGTAAGGAGAGTTAAAGTAAGACCCAGTCAATGAACTAGCAGCATCCTTAGCAGTGTAGCTAGATCCGTTTGTTAAGTTCAACTGCAAACGAATGTTTACAGCCTGTCCTCCGTCTACATCATTACCTGACAAACTTAGAGCAGATAATGCATCTCCAAGGCTTACTTCTAGAGAAGCACGAGGAAGTCCGGTTGGTCCTGTAGTAAACTCACCAGGTTGCATGGTCTTCAATAGAGCTTCGTTTCCAGCGTAGGAAACAAAAACCTCTACATCTTTGAACAAGCCACCATTTTCCTTGTCATGTTCTTCGATTTCTACTTTGAAAACTGATCCAGGAAGATCGAATACGTTGTATTCTCCTTTCCAGTTTCCAGCAGTAGGATCGATACTGATCGTTCTTAAAACAGCTCCCGTCTGGAAGTTATCAAGAACATAGTCTACGGCGTTGTCCCCCTCTGTACAAGAGATGGCTATCAACGCAATGCTCAATAAACTAATTAGTTTTTTCATTGTCTATATTATTTCAAGTTAGTTGAATCGCCTGCGTTCCAGAAATTACGTTCTGATAAGTCAGAGCGCTGTGTAGCACCCGAATTGTTCGTAACATAATTTGAAGGATAGTACATCAACGTAGGGAATGCACCTTCAGCACCGTTTTCAATGTTCGGCTGAACATCAGTAGGATAACCTGTTTTTCTGTAAGCATTGTACGCATCGTTCCCATTACCAACAGTAGTAATGAAGAATTGTTTTGCCCACAAGTTTCCTTTTTCAGCGGCACTAGCAGCCCCCCATTCAGCCACAAAACCATTCGTGTAAGAAGTAATATCTCTATCATCGATTGGATTGGCGCTTTCAAAAGCATTCATTTTAGTGAAGGAATCACCAATGGCTTTTAGCATATTATCGGTTCCAGCAGCTGTATTCAATCCAGCTACTTCAGCAGCCATAAAGTGCATCCAAGAAGAAAGCATGATAGGTGTAATACCATCACCACCTCTTCCACCACCGAGTGCGGTAGCAGCAAAAGAACCATCATCAAAACGACCTCCTGCAGGATAAACCCCACGAAGTGTTCTCAAGAATCCATCGGGTGGGATTCCGTTGTCGTTTCCGTGATCACGACCCCAGTATCCTTCTTCCAAACCACAGAAAGGAATACCTGCTGGGTAAGGGTTGAAGTATCCAGGAAGGCCACATTCCAAAACTTCCTCATTAGCGGGTGAGCCAAATCCAGGAGTACTTTCTACTTGACGGTAGAAATAGTAATTGATACGCGGATCTTTTACATTGTTATGACCTGTCTGCATCGTAGCCATTAGCCAATTAGGCATATACTCACCTCCACCGGTAGCAGTGTAGTTGTCTCGGTACAATGGATGACGTGTATCTGGCTGTACTGCGTTTGTTCCCCATTGGAATTGAAAGTCATCAGCGGGTGAATCAATATAAGGAGTTGCAGAACTAAATCGAGCATCATCTGTTACCCAATAAATCTTACGCAAGATTGAGTTGGCTGCTTTGATCCACTTAGAGGCATCACCATTGTAGTAAAAGTCATACGTTGGTGCAGTAGCGCCAGGTGAAGAAAAATCGGTTTTTGCGCTTTCCAAAAGAGCAACAGCAGCTGCGTAAACATCTGCACCGCTATCTTGAGCAGGGTTCAAAATCACGTTTCCTTCTTCGTCACCTTTAAGCGCTTCAGAATAAGGAACATCTCCGAAATAATCCACAAGGGTTATCATAATATACGCTTGGAAAACTTTCCCCATACCAAGATAGTAGGGTTGATCTTCACTCAAGGCGTTCATCAATTTAATGTCTTGCAACATATCTTGATACGCTTCTTCCCACTCGTCCGCTAGGTCACTAGGAGAATAAACGTTATTATAGGTACGACCATTCATATAGGCTGTTCGGGTCAATTCTGCTCCGACATCCCCTAGGTTGTTTACCCATAAGGCAAAATCTTCTTGGATTGCGCTCAAAAAGAATTCAGCGTTGGCTTGGTTAGGACTTAATGCGTTTGGGTTTTCAGTGAGGTCCAAATCGGCATTCTCACAAGAACTCATCAACAATAGTCCCACTGTAGCAACGGCAAAAA
>CALITN010000103.1 GCA_938041595.1 uncultured Flavobacteriaceae bacterium
GAAAATTATTTTCCTAGAAGATGGCATCAAGGCTTGGGAAGGCGACAAAGAAGAAATCTTTAGTACCGACAACAAATCGGTAGGTGACTTTGTCTATTCTTCTAAGCTATTCAAAAGAGTTCGAACGGCTTATCTAAGTGAGAAAAAGAGTTAGGAGTTTTTCCACTGAATCTGAGCAGCAATCCCCAACTTCTTAATGTCTTGATCGCTGGTTTTAGGTAAAATCATCAGCACCGAGTCGTTCTCCACGATGATAAAATCTTTTAAACCTGCCAGTAATACCTTTTTACCAGCACTCGTTTTTATGAGATTACCAGAGGCATCTTGCGCAAACAACTGTGCGTTGATTATGGCATTGCTATGACCGTCCTGAGCGGTTTCTGAATGCAGTGCCGACCAACTACCTAGGTCATTCCAGTCAAAACGAGCAGGAATCACTTTGACCCAAGAAGAACGCTCAAGAATAGCGTAATCAATCGAAATTTCTTTGGCTAAAGGAAATTGGGACTGGATATAAGACGCTTCCTTGTCGGTATTCCATATCGATGTGTCTGAAAACAATTGGTACATCTCTGGCTCGAAGGCCTCAAAAGCTTTCAAAATGGCGACTGCACTCCACACAAAAATACCCGCATTCCAAAAATAGCTCCCATCAGACACATAGTTTTCTGCTGTTTTCAAATCTGGCTTTTCGGTAAATTCTTCAACAGCAGCTAATGATCCTGTATTCTCTGATTTAATATAACCATAACCGACAGCAGGGTGGTTGGGTTGAATACCAAACGTAATAAGATTATCGGCATTGGAATGTTCAAATGCCGCCGTAACATCTTTCTGAAAGGCCTGCTCATCTCTAATCAAGTGATCACTAGGGGCCACCAGTATCTTAGCGGAGGGATTTTGTGAATGTATTTTTTTGGCGCCCATCAAAACACAGGGAGCTGTATTTCGCTGAACAGGTTCACAAAGCAACTGTCCTTCCGCAAGAGTTGGAAGTTGTTCCAAAAGAATGGAACGATACTGTTCCGTGGTCAAAAAATAAATATTGGATTTAGGAATAAAAGCAGCGATACGTTTAAATGTTTGTTGCAACAAACTCTGACCCGTTCCGGTCAAATCCAAAAACTGCTTTGGATATTCTGGAGTGCTTTCGGGCCAAAATCGACTCCCTATCCCTCCGGCCATGATCAATGCATAATGATCCTTATTCATCGGTTTCCATTTCTAATTTTCCGTAGTATTGATCCCTTTACTATCAAGTCTTTGCACTGCCGCTTGCGGACTGATTAAATATTTTTTTTGGGTTCTTATTTCGACACACTCAAAACGCTTTCTTCGTTGCTGACCTCGGATGAACTTTCTTCCATTCGGGAGGGCGAAAGCTTCTCCAAGACTCAATTCAAAGATATAGGTTTTATTAGGATTCGAGTCAAAACAATTTAGGGCGCGTACCAAATGAAAATCAGTATCGGTAGCTGCTTTAGGGTTTTTGAAATGTTTCGCCAAAAAAGGAAGCAGCACCTCGGGAAATACCTCAGGATGCAACAAGGGCATCATGAGCTCTTTATAAACTAGCTTCCATTCCCTTCCGTGAGGCTTAATTTGAAAGCCATGAGTTTCAAAAGCAATATAATGAGCAATTTCGTGAATAAGGGTTATTAAAAAACGATAGGGATTTTCGGTTTCGTTAAGCGTTATCTCATGCTTTCCATCCATGCGCTTACGGTAGTCACCGTGTTTACTCAAGCGCTTTGGAGTGATTTTTACCGCAATTGGCAGTGGCGTCAAAAGCCCTTTAACATAGATCCTTGCCGCTTCCGGGATGGCATCGAAAACAGTTGTCATAACTACTAGGGCGTACTATTGGCTACAGGCAAAACTTTTCCATTATAGAATTGGTGCCCTTGACGAGTGAAATCCAGTATATAAGCCGCCATCTGAGCTGCAGAGGTTGGAGCCTTATAATCGGGGAAAGCTTCTTCGAGCATTTCTGTTTGCACTGCTCCTAATGCCAAGGCATTGAAAGCAGGTCCTGTTTCTTTATACTCTTCGGCCCATAATTCTGTTAATGTGATTACAGCTCCTTTGCTACTACTGTAAGCGGCCAAACCAGGGAATTTGGAACTGCCTTGAATTCCTCCCATACTGGAAATAGAAACCACATGGCCAGAGACGGACATAAAAGGAAGACTTTGCCGAGTTAACTCCGCCAAACCAAAAACATTTACTTGATAGACGGAATGAAAGACCTCCCAAGTGGTTTCTGAAAAAGGAATATTTTGTAAGGCTCCTGCATTGTTTACTAAATAATCAATCGTTCGGTTCTCCTGCTGGAGATAATCAATATAGGGCTGCAGACTGGAAGGATTGGAAAGATCCACCGAAAAACTAACGACACCGAGTTTTTCCAATGGTTGCGTATTTCGCGACAAGGCAATAACGTTCACGCCTTGATCATGTGCCAATCGACACAATTCCAAGCCAATTCCCCTACTCGCACCACTTACAACAATAGTTTTCATTTGTATCTAATTATGGCCTGAGTACTTTGCGTTTTACATAAGGATTTATTCGATCTGTCTAGGAAACAAGCATTGTTATTGGATTCTCAATATATCCTCTCAGCGTTTGCAAAAATTGAGCCCCTGTAGCACCATCTACTGTTCGGTGGTCGCAAGCCAAGGTTAGTTTCATTGTATTTCCAACCACTATATTGCCGTCTTTAACAACCGGTTTTTGGACAATACTTCCTACCGAAAGAATTGCGGAGTTTGGTTGATTGATGATTGAGGTAAATTCCTGAATTCCAAACATTCCTAGATTGGATACCGTAAAGGTACTCCCATCCATTTCTTGTGGTGTCAATTTTTTATTACGTGCACGGGAGGCAAAATCTTTTACCTGAACACCTATTTGGGGAAGCGCCAGTTCATTCGCAAACTTCAATACTGGCACGACAAGACCGTCTTCAACAGCAACGGCTACCCCTACGTGAACGTGGTGGTTGTGAACAATTCGATCGTCATACCACTGTGAATTTACCTCTGGATGAACTTTTAGTGCCATTCCAACAGCTTTAATCACAATATCGTTGAACGATATCTTGGTTTCTGGCAGGCTATTGTACTGGCTACGGAATGCAATGGCAGCATCCATATCAAATTCAACACCTAAATAATAATGTGGTGCTGAAAACTTGGACGCAGAAAGACGCTTCGCAATGGTTTTTCGCATTTGACTGTTCGCCAATTCGGTAATCTGCTCCACCCCAGTTGGCTGTTGCATGGACATCGCTGCGCCGGGCTGGAAACTTTCAATATCTCTTTTGACAATTCGACCATGATCTCCAGTTCCTTGCACACGAGTTAAGTCAATTCCTTTGTCAGCAGCCATTTTTTTGGCCAAAGGAGAAGCTATCACTTTGTTATTGGAAACAGGATTTGCCACTGGAGTAGCAACCACTGTTTTCTCTGAGGTTGGAGCTGGTGCTACAGCCTTTGTCGGAGCTGGCTCTTGCGCGGATTTATCTGCTACAGCAGTTGCGGTACTGTCTTGCGCTTTGGCTGCGGATACTACCGCCGCAACATCAGTACCCTCTGGGCCAATGACAGCAAGTACACTATCTACAGGGGCCGATTCACCCTCCTGAATCCCTACATAAAGTAGTTGTCCAGAATAAAAGGATTCAAATTCCATGGTGGCTTTATCCGTTTCTATTTCAGCAAGGATATCGCCTTCTTCAACAGCATCTCCTACTTTCTTCAACCAAGTGGCCACAGTTCCTTCTTCCATAGTATCACTTAATCGAGGCATACTAATCACCTCAACTCCTTCTGGGATTGGCGTCTGAGCCTCAGAATTTGTGGGAGCTTCAACTACCTCAGCTGCTGGTGCTGCTGCTTCAGGCGCGGGTGTCCCTCCTGAAAGTAGTCCTGAAATATCTTCTCCTTTTTCACCAATGATGGCCAAAAGAGTATCTACAGGGGCGGTTTCCCCTTCTTGGATTCCAATATGCAACAATTCTCCTTCGTAAAAGGCTTCAAACTCCATGGTTGCCTTATCCGTTTCAATCTCTGCAAGAATATCGCCTTCTTGAATCGTGTCCCCTACTTTTTTGAACCATTGTGCTACGGTTCCTTCCTCCATTGTGTCGCTCAATCGAGGCATGTTAATCACTTCTGCCATCTACTGTGTTTTATGCTTTATAAATGGATAATCATTTTGTTCATATACGGCATCATACATCACTTGCTTTTCTGGAAAGGGTGATTCTTCTGCAAATTTTTCACATTCAGCAACGCGTGCTTTAATGTCTTTATCGATCAGATCTAACGCTTCTTGAGTAGCATACTTTTTTTCCAAAATAATATCCTTTACTTGCGTAATAGGATCAATTTTTCGATAGTCTTCTACTTCTTCCTTGGTGCGATAGTGCTGTGCATCGGACATCGAGTGTCCTCGATAACGATAGGTTTTCATTTCTAAAAAGGAAGGTCCTTTTCCTGAACGTGCATGCTGAATGGCTTTGTGCATAGCCTTTGCTACAGCCACAGGATCCATTCCATCAACGGGCTCGCAGGGCATTTCATACCCCAAACCAAGTTTCCATATTTCCTGATGACTGGCTGTTCTGGCTACAGATGTTCCCATAGCATATCCGTTATTTTCTACCACAAACACAACAGGTAGTTGCCATAGTGTTGCCAAATTCAATGTCTCATGAAGAGATCCTTGTCGAACCGCCCCGTCCCCCATATAGCAGAGGGTTACGTTATCTCTTTTGAAATACTTATCCCCAAAAGCCATTCCAGCTCCAAGAGGAATCTGTCCTCCTACAATTCCGTGTCCTCCAAAAAAATTAAATTCTTTGGAAAAAATATGCATTGAACCCCCAAGTCCCATTGAAGTTCCTGTCGCTTTTCCAAAAAGCTCTGCCATCACGCGCTTGGGGTCTACGCCCAATCCAATGGGTTGCACGTGGTTTCTATAAGCCGTAATCATACGGTCTTTTCCAATCTCCATAGCGTGTAATGACCCTGCCAATACCGCCTCCTGACCGTTGTATAAAT
>CALITN010000104.1 GCA_938041595.1 uncultured Flavobacteriaceae bacterium
GCTTCGGCATAGCTATTGAGCCCTTGGGCGTACCCTTCAACTACTTTTTTGTATTCCTCACTTATTTGCTTTTCATACTGCTCTTCTACCAGTTGCTGAGAACCAATAAATTGTGAGATAAAATCCGCAGGAATTCCAGCATTTCCAATGGCTTTTGTTAAAAGACCGTTTCCAGCCAAATAGGATTGTTGTATGGTTTTAAAATCATCTTCGGCATGTGCCCATGCAAGCCCATAAGCAACCGCAGCATCGGTCGCTCCAAAAATATGCGGTACCCCATAGGAGTCACGAACAATATCAATTTTGGATGGGTCGATAGGCGCTTGACTTTTTGCTTGAAAAACAACAAAAACGACCAAAAGCCTAACAATAAAATTCTTTTTCATAACATTGTTAAAACTAAAATCTAATCATCTCTCGAATAGGAGAGATATTTTTTATAATTTTCTAAAATACTCATAATATGTTAAGAGTTTTTCTCTTTAGCACAGTGATTTTTTTAGGGTTCCTGTCTTGTAGTCCTAAAAAAATAAATTCTTTGGATTCTCTTTCTCTGATTCCCTATCCTCTAAAGATAGAGAATACCGGAGGATATCTACCCATTTCTGAATTGACTACCATATCGTCCACAGGGGCGGACAGCCCACTTGTTTTGGAGATGAAAAGCTTTTGGGAAACATCTTTAGTGTTGCCTTTGGAAACAAAAACCGAAGGACGTTTGGAATTGAAAATAGATTCGGGTATTGAAGGGCAAGAAGCCTATCAATTACAGCTTACCGAAGAAGGGGTAGTACTTCGAGCTGCTGATGAAGAGGGCTTATACAGAGCTTGGCAAAGTTTGCAGCAAATCCTTGTATTTTCAAAAGAAACAGGGAAAATCCCTACAGGCACGATAACGGACAAATCGGTTTATCCTTTCAGAGGAGTTATGCTGGATGTTGCGCGACACTTTTTTACAGTCTCAGAAGTCAAACGTTTTATTGATCTAATTGCGCTCTATAAATTCAACTTTTTACATCTCCATTTATCGGACGATCAAGGTTGGCGTATTGAAATCAAATCATGGCCCGATTTAACGGCTTTGAGTAGCGATTCTGAAGTAGGGGGAACTCAAGGAGGATTCTATACCCAAGAAGACTATCAAGAATTGGTGGCCTATGCTGCAGATCGATTTATCACAATCATTCCAGAAATTGATATCCCTGGACACACCAACGCTGTGCTCCATGCCTATCCAATATTGAATTGTGACGGCGTTGCACCTCCAGTACATACAGGTATAGAGGTTGGATTCTCATCATTATGTGTGGAAAAACCGATTACTTACCAGTTTGTAGAAGATGTTATTCGAGAATTGGCAGCGATTACTCCTGGGCCTTATTTGCATCTTGGTGGAGACGAAACTCAAGCCACTCCTGAAGATCAGTTTATAGATTTTGTAGATAAGGTGTTACCCATGGTAAATCGCTATGGGAAAATTCCTATGGGATGGTTTGAAACTCGCAAAACAAATTATAAAGGCCAAGTGGTGAGTCAGTACTGGGCTAAGGAAGCGGATAACCCCGAAGGAGTGCGTAAAGGCAATCCGATCCTGATGACCCCATCCTCTTTTGCTTACCTTGACATGAAATATGACACACTGAGTAAACACGGTCTTTTTTGGGCGGGCTATACTTCAGTTCAAAAAGCATATGATTGGTCTCCCAAAACTTTAGTACCGAGTCTTCCTGTGGAGGATATCATCGGGATCGAAGCAGCTTTATGGTCCGAGACAATTTCCGATAATAAGGGGATTGACTATTTGGCATTTCCACGCATTTTGGGGCATGCCGAGATTGGTTGGACAGAGGATGAATTGAGAAACTGGGAGGAGTATAAGCAACGTCTCCAAAAGCATTTGGTGTGGCTTCGATCAAAAGGAGTTGCGTATTATAAATCTCCGCTGCTACTAGAATAAACTAAAACTGATAGGAGTAAGCCGTAAGCTGGGCTTTGATCTTGGAGGATAGAGGGTTTTTCACTTGACGAACAAATCGTTGTTCCTTAGTCGGTGTTTGAAGTTTAGCGACCAACCCCTTGGGAAGTTCAATTTGTAATTGTTGAATAAATTTCTCTGTCGTACGAAGGTTCTGATGTCCCAAGCATAATTGAATTTTTTCCACGGGTGTATTATTCACAACCTTATTGTAAGCAAAGGTATTGCGAGCACTTTCAAAAGTTATATGACGTGCAATACCAGCTTTGATTACCCACTTGAGAAGCTGGACATTCGCCTCACTAGCCGAGCGGAGTAAGGGGAAGACCTTTGTTTCGTCTGGTTTGGGGTCCCCAAGCAATTGTTTGATATTTTCAGGAATGGGATAGAAAAAGGCCTTCGAATTAGTTTTTTCGGGCATCTTTATATACCATTCTTCACGCTCATGTTGTATATCTTGCCATTTCAGGGAACGTAACTGTCCTAATTTTATCCCCATCTCAATAGACATTAAAAAAGCATTTTTCACGTCCTTATTAACAAAAGAAGCACTGCGAAGTGCCACAACTTCATATTGCTTTAGAACGGTTTTGTATTTTATATTCTCAGTTTTGAAAGAGGTCGGTTGACTTGGTAAATCTTTAATCATACCATCTAAATAGGCTTGTTGAACGATGGCATAAAATTTTTGGTAATACAATCGGATGGTACTTTTAGCTAAAGATGTTCCATTGGACTTTTTGGCTTCGTTTTGAAGAAAATGGTAAAACGAAGCACAATGTTTTTCATTGATTGATTTGAATTGTATGATGGGAGAGGCAAAAAGCTTATACCAACGCTGCATTCCCATCCATACGGCTTCATTATTCTTTTTATTTGAAATTTTGAAAGCTACTAAACCCTCTAAATAAGGAACAAAAAAAGCTTTTTTGGTTTGTGCGGTCGAAAAAGGGTAGTCCCCATTTTTCAGAAGTTGGAATTCTTTTTCCAAACGTATTTGATTCGCCTTTTTTAGCAACTGGATTTTTTCTTCCTCGTAATTTAAAGAATCTTCAGCAGGGATATGAAAAGGAAGTGTTTCACGAATTCTTTTTGCTTTTCGCTTTCCATAGGCATCGGTATAATAACCCATAAAAGTATCCAAGCGTAAGGATACGGTTCCATTTTTATTTTTTAATTGGCGTAATCGTATTTTCATTTTTAAAAGTGTGATAAAAAAACAAATGGAGTGACACATTCAAATCAAAGCTGCGCCCTTAGTCCACCAATATATCTAACGTCTAATTTAAAAAATATTGTGTCATTTTAGTATGAATGACACCCAAAAGGGGACAAAAAACCCTGGTAAGAATACCAGGGTAACGAATAACCATAAACCAATTCTTTCAATGCAAAAGAATTAATATTTAAATGTATCATTAATTATGACACCATGACTATTTTTTATTAAAAAATTGTTTTATCACCGAAAATATTTTTTAGGAGAAAGTTTTTTTGAAAATCAACACGGCAAATTGTCAATTTAATATTACATTGAACATGCTTTATCATTTAAGGGGATTTGACGCCTTCTAAAGAACGATAGCAGCCTATGATTATAAAGATTGACAAAGCAGATCCATTGGTGCGAGGAAAACTATCCTATTTTAAAAAATTGGCTCATACCAATAGTATTCAATCACGACAGAATCTAGCTGATGCCGCCAAGTTATCAGGATTTAAATCGTATCATGACTTGAGTAAAACCATCCGAACCTATTTTGACCTCAGTGTTGAAGAATTTATAAAAGGTCTTTAGTCTTCTTTTCCTTTTGATTTCTAGATTCATTTTCACAAAAATATTTAAATGGCAACTAGAGGGCCAGTTTCCTTCGGAACCCCGTATGGTTATCGCGGTGGCACCTCATACACACTGGATGGATTTTATTCTTGCGGTGCTGGTGCGTCATTTTCTTAAAGAACCGATTCATTTTCTTGGCAAAAAAGAACTTTTCAATCCACTGACCAATAAATTATTTCGGGCGTTGGGAGGGATGCCTGTGGATCGTTCGGCAAATAAAAATACAGTGGCGCAAGCAGTAACTTATTTCAAGCAAAATAAAGTATTTCGTTTGGCTCTAGCTCCCGAAGGTACCCGCAAAAAAGTAAGCGGATTTAAATCGGGTTTTTATCATATTGCCCATAATGCTCAAGTGCCCATTTTTCCAGTGGCTTTTGATTTTGAGCACAAAAAAATGATCTTTCACCCCTTGTTTTATACGACGGGCAATAAGGAAAAGGACATTAGACAAATCGAAGCGATTTTTGTGGGAGTAAAGGGAAAAATACCAGAAAATTCCGTTTTTAAAAGCTGATATAGCCCGTTATAAATTTTGTATCTTCATTTTTGAAAAATGAAAGAGAATTATGTTGGGGCTTCACGATGTACAGTATCTGTACGAATTTTTATTTTGGTTAATTGCATTTTTGATTCTAAAAAAGGTATGGCACAAGCCTTTTGTTCGAATGGTTTATGGCTACACGGTATCAGCCTTTAATGTACTAGCCATATTCTTTTTCACCTTGATGTCAATCACTGGAAGCATGAACGCACTGGATGCGTTTTCTTTTGGGTTTTTACACGCCATGGTAGCTTTTGTAATGCTTACATTAGTGCGATTGAGTAAAAAAGTATAGTCCCGTAAATAAATGCAAAGATGCCTAGCATTTATATGGCTTAAAATTTTCCTCGTACCTTTAAAATAAAAAATGCTACTATGAAAAGGATTATAATCCCTTCACTATATCTGTTGTTGCTCTCGTGTAGTGATAGTAATGACGATTCAATTATGACAACCCCTGTTGATTCCTTTGAAAATTCAGGAAATGTATTTTTTGAATCTGGAATTTGTAAATGCCCCAATGCTTCAGTGGGCGATCAAGATAAAATAGAGGGGACAGTCTACACCGCTGTTGATAACAATACCATTAAGGCACAGTTGGATAGGGGAAATATTAATTTATGCACCACATTGGTGACCAATATGTCTGGAACGACCAATCCATTGGCCAATTTTTTTAACAACAACTCTTTTAATGCTAATATTGGCTTTTGGGATGTTTCCAATGTGACCAATATGGATGGGATGTTTTTTAATGCCACCAATTTTAATCAGGACATAAGTCAGTGGGATGTGGCTCAGGTAGACAATATGGGAAGCTTATTTAAAAATGCTTCTTCATTTGATCAGGACATCAGTGGTTGGAATACAGGTAAAGTGACAAAAATGCTAGATCTTTTCGCTCAAGCTTCGAAATTCAATCAGGATATTAGTGGATGGAATACATCACAAGCAACAACTATGGATGGAATGTTTCGAGAAGCACAATTATTCAATCAGGACTTATCCGGCTGGTGTGTACAAAACATCAGCTCGTTACCTGATAACTTTGCATCCGATTCTGGACTTAGCGAAGCAAATTACCCCGCATGGGGAAATTGCCCTAACTGATGCTATGAGATTCAAAGGTGCTTTTGAGTTTTAAAGTACTTAATAGATCTTCCAAAAATTATTTCTCAGGCATAAAATGCAACCCTATCTTTGAATTCTATGGAGCAAAAACTGAAGGTTGCAGTTATCGGAGGTGGCGCTGCTGGTTTTTTTGCAGCTCTTGTGGCCGAACACCATCCCAAGGCTCAGGTAATTCTTTTTGAAAAAACAAGCAAATTCCTATCAAAGGTTAAAATATCTGGGGGAGGCCGTTGTAATGTCATGCACAATTGTGACAGTATCCCTGATTTAATTAAAGCCTATCCAAGAGGAGGGCGACAGTTACGGACCCTCTTTTACCAATTTCAACCCAGTGATACCCTTGAATGGTTTGAGTCTCGAGAGGTGCCCCTTAAAACAGAAGCAGATGGGCGAATGTTTCCCCAAAGCAACAGCTCTCAAAGCATTATTGATTGTTTGGAAAATGCATGTGATCAATCCAATATCGAAAGGAGGTGTAACGCATCAATAGAAAAAC
>CALITN010000105.1 GCA_938041595.1 uncultured Flavobacteriaceae bacterium
TAAATTTGCCAAATATTATACCGGTTAATGTTTTTTATATTGATCAATTCAATGCGAGTAGTGCAGCAAAACTTCAGCATGACACGGATTTTTGTTACTTAGTCGATTCCGGTGGAAATATAAGTGAATGCGTGGCTATGGCTTCTGAATCTTGGGGTGATAGAAGCTACGGAGGAGGGGTTTATGGCTCTTATTTGCACAATGGTGCAGATCTGATGATCTATGATGATGCATTTACCCATGATGAAGGAGAAGATGCAGGCATTAGATATTTGGTTCATGAGTATTTCCACACATTTCAAACATCCCACTTATACTATTTTGAAGACAAACAACAATTTGGAATCCGAATAAATGACGAACTAGAGGGAATTTCCCTACCTTTTTTACCCATATGGTTTGGAGAGGGCGGAGCGGATTTCGCAAGTGTGGCCATGATGGCAAAACAGAACTTAGACTTTGATCACTATGAGCGTGCCGTGGCTTTTTTGGATGAAGCAAGAACTGCTTTAACCGGTGCAGATGCTTCTTTCTCACTAGAAGATTTTGAAAGTGAAAACACACGAGTCAATGACGAATATTACGCCTATGGGGGTGGCTTTATGGCACATGCCTACTTATGGCATTTGGATCCAGAGAATTTCAAAAAGCTAATAATCGATTATTACACCATTTTTGCCGAGAAATACAAATTGAATCCTCAGGATGGCTGGAAAGATGCTTTTGAAGAAACATTTGGAATGACAGTGCAAAGCTTCTATAATGATTTTGATGCCTTTATGCGACAAGACAGAGAAAGTCAAGTGGCGATTATTAAATCTCTAGAAGAATGGGAAAATGCTTCGTGGAACTAACTGTTGGCTAGTTTTCACGGCATCTTCAATTACCATTGCGTTTATTCTTGTTTAGTAGGATATTATATCCTCTAAAAGGGTTATTGTTTGCCCAGTGCAGTAGTATTGCGGTGTTATTTATTTCTGATTGACTGATGATAGAATTATTTTTGGCAGATGAAGCAGAAAATTTTCTTAAAATCAATTGCAATATTGCTGATGATTGGTGGTTTTGCTATTATTTGGTTCGGTCTTTCAATGAAGCAATAAATAAAATTAGCGTAGTCTTTAGTTTTTTAAAACTATGATTTACACTATCATTGTCTTATGGATGTAGGTTTACTTATAGCATTACTTTGTTGTCTGGGTGGAGGGGGATACTTACTTCTGAAGAAGTAGTTTCATGAAAACCCAAACAATCATTTTAGCCGCTGCCATATTGTTCACAGGATTAATGGCGGGGATTTTTTTTACTTGGTCTAATGCTGTAAAGCCAGGATTAGGGAAATTAAGTGACATAGAATATCTGAAAGCATTTCAGTCTATGAATCGTGTCATATTAAATAATGCTTTTAGAATTGTATTTGCCGGAGCCATAATAGCGGTCGCATTGGTTCCTGTGTTTTATTTTAATTGGTATCCCAAAAATATTTTTTGGCTGTTTGTATTTACCTTTATCATTTATTGGATTGGAGCCTTTGGGATTACTATTTTAGGAAATATACCTTTGAATGAAATCTTAGATAAAGCCAATTTAGAATCCATATCTTTTGAGGAAATAAAGGTGCTGAGGAGAAGTATAGAAGCTAAGTGGAACACTTTGAACTTAATTCGCTCCATTTGTTCAGGAATAACTTTTCTGTTACTTATTATCGCATTCCTATTCCTAGAAAAATAAAGCGACACCTTATTTTTTTCTACAGTACAAAGAAATCTCCTGTCATGATTTCTATGTCCTCAATGCAAAGGATTTTTTATAGAATTGAAAAGGGAAAACCTTAAAACCGATCCTACATTTCAATTTCAAAAACAAGGCTAGAACTTTAGAAAATGGTTATTGTATTGAAACAATAAGATGGAAATTGATATGTAGCACATTCTCCATATCTTAGGTGTATTAATAACTGTAAATCAATTAAAATGAAAAAACTAATTCTTCTTTTTTTATGTTCCTTTTTTCTGATCAATTGTGATTCAAATTCAGGGGAAATGATGGAATATGAAAAAAATGCGGCTACAGCCAAGAAATTTTATCAATCATTCTCTGATAAGAAATTGAATGAAATGAGAAGCTTTGTAACAGATGATTATACTTGGTCTCCGCCACCTACAGGTGTTGACTCACTGGATGTAGACACTTGGAGTAAAGCCATGCAGGGATTTAACGATGCATACGACGATATAGAATTTACAAAACAGCTTTATTTTGCAGGATTAGATGAAAATCAAAAACCGAATGGGGATGTAAGAGTTTATGGGACATGGAAATCATTAAACGCAGTAACGAAAAAGCCTGTTGAAATGGACTACTATGCTGTTCTTTTCTTTAATGATGAAGGAAAAATATACCACCAGAGCGAGTGGTATAATTCAGCAGACTTAGATCAAAATTCTTTGGTAGATGTGGTAGCATTGATCCCCTTAACAAAAGGATATAAAATTTGGTATAAAGGATTTATGAAAGACCGAAAGAATCGTGAACGTTTTTGTGATGATTCTCGAACGTTAGTTCAAAGGGATGTAAACAACCCCAATATGGTTTCAGTTTATTTATTCGATGTTGATATGTCAGAATTAGGTAAAATGATAGCAGATCCAAAATTTGAAAAACTTGCTATTTCACTAGGCGAGGATTTAGCAAACAAGAAAGTATATGTCTTAAAATCCTTGTAAAAAGTAATCAAAACAACGATATCCTAACCCTCCCAGGTGGAGGGTTTTTCTTTTTCACCCAGTCTCTATATCTTAGAAGCATTATTAATCATAAATCAACTAAAATGAAGAAATTTTTACACATCTTTCTGCTGCTACCTATTACTCTTTTAGGTCAAAAAAACAATAATGGAAGAGTATATGACAAACACCCCGCTATTGAAATTGTAAATCAGTTTTCGGAAGCTTGGATAACGGGAGACACCGTTACATTAAAGAATCTTACTGGTAAAGACTTTAAAATGGGGAGTTCAATGAACAATAACCCAAACTACAAGGGGGGTGACATTAATAATTTAATAGGGCAATCAAGCTGGATGAGCTCAAATTTTGTAAACATTTCTTTAAAAGACCGTGGAAAAGCGTATTCTGATGCTATCGAATATAAAAGATCTGGAAACTGGGGGCCATTTGTGCAAACATTCCAAGAGTTCATAGCATGGGATAAGAATAATGCGTTCAAACTCAAAACGCCGTTTAATGCCACTTTTGTATTTGATAAAAAAGGTGAAAAAATCGTTCGCTTTTGGTGGGCTGACAACCAAGCTGCTTGGCAGAAATGGAATTTATCAAGACAAACAATAAAGAACGGAACCATTTATAAAGATCACCCATACATAGGGAAAGTTCGTGAAATATGGTACAACCTTGCAATGGGTAATCTTGATAAAGTTTGGAAAGATTTTTCTCCTAATGCAAGAGTTTATGATATAAATCAAGTTGGGAAAGAATATAGTAATCTAGAGGATTGGCAAAAATATGTTGGGGAAGTATTCAGTGATTTTGATTTTGTTTCAATTGATGAAGTCGGTTATCCAGATTATATCGATTATGAGGGAAATGGTGGGACCGTTTTAGCATGGTATAATATGACAATGAAAAGTAAAAAAACCAAAAAAAATATAGTTCTGAAATTCCATTCTCAACATGATTTTAATACATCAGGAATGATCTCCCTAGAGACGTTATACTATAATGGTAATCTTTTAAAATAAAGAACAGCCGCCCTCCCCAGTGGAGGGTTTTTCTTTTACACTCAGTCTCT
>CALITN010000106.1 GCA_938041595.1 uncultured Flavobacteriaceae bacterium
TACGACGCCTTTAGCTGGCTTCAGAAACAAGAATGGTCCAATGGAAAAATTGGCACTTTGGGCTGCTCATCCACCGCAGAATGGCAAATGGCTGTCGCTGCTCTGGATCATCCTTCCCACGCCGCAATGGTGCCCCAAGGATTTGGCGCAGGGGTAGGAGTCATCGGATCCTATTTTGAACAAGGTAACTGGTATCGTGGCGGTGCCGAGCAACTGCTCTTCCCTTCTTGGCTCTACCGTGTCGAACAAGATAAATTCAAGCCTAGAATTCCAACGGGAGCGACCCAAGAGGATCTTATTCGTATTTCTCGGTTTTATGATTTAGCGCCCGAAAACCCTCCCATTGATTGGGCCGAAGCCTTTAATCACTTACCACTGCAAGATCTTCTAAAAAACATCCATGGCAAAAAAGAGATTTTTGATAAAATGATCCGCAGAAAACCCAATGATACGGCATGGTATGAAGGGGGGCTGTATCATGATACTATGGGTTTTGGAGTCCCTAGCTTTTGGTTTGTCTCGTGGTATGATGTTTCTGTAGCGCCCAATCTAGCCCTTTTCAATCATGTTCGCGAACAAGGTGATAATGCTTATGTTCGAGAGCATCAGTACTTGGTCATTGCCCCAACATTGCATTGCCGCTATACCCGTGCAACAGAAAACACCATCGTTGGCGAACGTTCTGTGGGAGATGCCCGTTTGGACTACGACACACAAATCTATGCCTGGTTTGACTACCTACTCAAAGATCAGTCCAATGGATTTCAAGAAAAAACCCCTCGGGTTCAGTACTACACCATGGGAAGCAACCAATGGCAAGCTTCCGAAACTTGGCCGCCAAAGAACAGTATAATGGTAAACTATTATTTAACCAGTAATGGTCAGGCCAACTCAAGATTTGGCGACGGTCAGTTACAATCAACTCCTGATACCATCGGTAAAAAACAGGACTCTTTTTATTATGACCCTATGAATCCCGTGACCTCCTATGGGGGTGGTGTCTGTTGTACTGGAAATGCGGTTGAAGGCGGCTCCTTTGACCAACGGGAGATGGAAGAACGTGAAGACATCTTAGTCTATACCTCTGATCCTCTGCCGGAAGGAATTGAAGTCACTGGATTCATTGAAAGTACTCTTTACCTCTCTTCGGATGTCAAAGACACCGATTTGACCCTTAAACTCATTGATGTTTACCCGGATGGATCTGCTTATAATCTAGACGAAACCATCCAGCGCGTTCGTTATCGATCAGGCTATGACAAAGAAGTATTTATGAAAAAAGGGAATGTTTATAAGGTAGAATTGACCCCTATGGCTACAAGTAACTATTTTAAAAAAGGGCATCGGATTCGTATTGAAGTTTCCAGCAGCAACTTCCCCCGTTTTTCTAGAAACCTGAATACTGGAGGGGCCAATATAGACGAAACAGAGGGTATTGTAGCCCGTAACAGTATTCATCACTCAACACGCTATCCCTCGCATATCAAACTGCCAATTCTTAAAAAGTAATGGTTGTTTTAAATCGGGTTATTCCTTCTTTTATTTTCTTGAGCCTGATGGTTGTTTTGCAGTCCATACATGCCCAAAGAGAAAATCCTTTTGAAACGGTAACTGCTTTTTTTGAAGCATTTCACCAAAAAGACAGTACAGCCCTTCAAGGGGTTTTTGATCCTAAAGCCCAAATACGTTTTACAAGTCAAAATGAAGAGGGTACTCCCGTTAAACAAGACATTGCGGTTAAAGATTTTATTCGTCTCGTCAGTCAGCGACCCGATCAACCCCATTGGGAAGAACGTTTAGGGGCCCCTTCTATTACGGTACATCAAAACTTAGCCTCTGTATGGGTCCCTTTTTCCTTCTATTTAGACCATCAATTATCACATAAGGGGTACAACCTTTTCCAATTCTATTGGGACGGACATCGCTGGAAGATTTTGTTACTAGCAGATACTAGAACATCCAACCCTTAACCCTAAAGCAATGAAAACCCATTTTTTGAAAAAAATTATCCTCTTGACTTTTGGTACTTTAGTGTACAGTTATTCCTGTCCTGCCCAATTACGGCAACAGGAAACCCTCCATTTTGAAAGTGCTAACCCTTTTTCACTTAGTGATATTATTGGTGCTCTCGCCCAACAAGAAAAACAAGACGTCTTTGGGCAATTGAATATTCCTGTGGACAGTCTACACCCCAATAAAAAATATCCTGTAGTCTTAGGAGTTGCTGGCAGTAGGGGCTGGCAACAACACCATCGAGACTATATGAATCGCTACCAAGCCATGGGGTTTGCCACCTTTGAACTCAATAGTTTTCAAAGTCGCAAAATCACATCGACCGTAGGCTCCCAAAATGAAGTGACCATTGCCGCTATTATCGTAGATGCCTATCGCGCTTTGGAACGTCTGGCACAACATCCCAATATTGATGCCGATCGGGTGGCCATCACAGGCTGGAGTCTTGGAGGTGGAGTTGCCCTTATGTCGGGCTGGCTCCCCGTCAAAGAGGCCCTTTCCAAAGAGTACCGCTTTGCAGCTCATCTAGCGCTGTATCCTCCTTGCTTTTTTAATCCCGAGGATCTCTCTTTTACCAAGGCCCCCATGCACTTACTGACGGGGGCAGCGGATAACTGGACTCCTGCTGCACCTTGCCAAGATTTGGTACAAAAACTAGCCGCCAATACGCCTATTGATATTACTGTTTTCCCAAATGCTCATCACGGCTTTGACAGTCAAGAGCCTGTTCACAGAAATGAAAAAGGGTACAGCTTCAAGGATTGTATGTTTGAACTCACTGCAAACGGTGACATTCTGATGGATTACCTTGGGTGGCCTATGTCCAATGCTTGGCTTCAAAAACTTGGGTTTTTATTTTGTGTCGAACGAGGGGTAGATATTGGGGGAAACCCCGATGCGCGGGCACAATCTTTGGCTTTTGCACAAACGTTTATGAAGCAAACTATTGGTGACATCACACCCTAGGTAAAGAAAAGTACATCGCTGGATGTTCTAAAACCCCATGTCACTCATGAAGTTGATCCACTAGATACTAATTCTAGATCTAAAACTTTATCCCTGTGCTTTTTGTCACAGCCTGCTTCGCCGTGTTTTAATACATTTAATCAACCATAAATTAATCTAATGAAGAAAGTAGTATTCCTCTTGCTGTTCGTTTGTTTCAATCTGCAAGCACAGCGCATTTTCCAACTTCAAGTTGTAAATATTGATCCTGATGACTCGGAGCAATTCGAAATGGTAGAGAAAAAATATGCTGCCGTTTTGGCTCAAGAAGCCAAAGATAAGGGGCAAATCGCGGATTGGTATTTGATGAAAAAGACCTCGGGGGGTCGAGCCTCTGATAAACTCACCTATATCTGGGTACATGTCTATGACAACCTCAATCAAATGGTAAATGCCGGAAACTGGTGGCAAACCCAAGAAAAATTTGGAGTGCCTGCTTCGGTTGTTTATGGAAGTGTCGAAAGACATCCCGTGGGGAATTTTACCTACAAAATTGAGAAGAGTTATGACAGCAACCGTCCGGGTAAATATGTCATTTTTAACTGGGCAGCGCCTTCCGATCTCGGTGCGGCAATTCGCTTGGCAGATGAAATATCAACCAGCTTCAAAGGCAATATGAAAAAAGCTGGAATGGCTAGCTGGGGAATGGCAACACGCGTCTATCCACAGGGGTCTTCCTACGATCCTCTATTTTTCTGGGATAGCTACGAAACCTACCCACAAACACTTGCCCACTTAATGAACCAAGGGGTGCTAGCGGTTGTAAAGCCAGAAATGTTTGATAAACTCTTTCAACTTATTCCCTCTGGTTTTTCCAAACGTATGATCATGGAAGCTGTAACGGGGACAAACTAAAAAATACTACAAACTATAAATTCCATTCAAAATGAAAAAAGTACTCTTATTATTATTGATTCTAACCCAATCTGTTACCGCTCAAAATATTTTTTGGGAGCAAGTAGGCTTGTCCGTTGAACCTGGAAAGGCCGGTTATGTTCTTGAACTTATCGACTCCTTCTACTCCGAAATTGAAATGCCAGAAGGTGTGGGTATTTCTTTAGATGCAACTTGGTATCATCACGAGGGTTACGAAACAACGCATATCATGACCTTCTCTGGATCGCTAGAGGGAATTACAGCCTTAAGGAAGCTTCGCTCTGGAGATGCCTATGATCGTTACAATACAGAAATGGAAAACTTCTGTACAATCACAAATATTCAATCCGGATCTACCCTCGCCCGATGGAATACGGACAAAGGGGGAGATAAAATTTCTCAACTATGGCAATTCAACGTAAAAGATCCTGTTTCTTTTATGAATGAATTTGTCAAAATGCAAAAGGATTTTCCACAAGAAGGCTATTTGTCTATCGGTTTGATTTCACAAGGTTCAAGTACTGCCGGGGAATCGCATTATGTGTACACAACTCATAAAGACTACGGTGCTGCGATGTCTTGGGGGCCTAAAACCAAAAAAGCGCAAAACGCATTTATGACCTTCCAAAAAATGATTGCGCCCTATTCTACCTACCTAGGCACGACCACCTTTAGTAGAGTCAAAACTTGGAACTAAGTTCTTTCTATCCCAAAAAAACCCTTTCAAATGAAAGGGTTTTTTTTGCTTGAATTCCATCAAATAAAGCTCTCTTCATCACTCCTCGGTTATTTTATCCTCAGTACGTTTTTAGTATCTTTGAATTTAACCATAAAACAACCGCTGTGAAAAAACTTCTATTGTTACTCATTCCCTCTTTAATACTCTCCTGCCAAGCTCCGAACAGTCCTTCTGCACCTATTTCACTTGGCTATGAGATGGAAAATGATAAAAAAATTGACATTGCCCCTGGCGAAACTTCTTCTACTGCTGTGATTGAAGCGTATTTTAAAGCTTATAATGAACGAGATTTGGATAAAGTAGCATCGCTTGAACACAGTGATGCAACATTCTATGCTCCGAATGGAACTTTTGTTGATGGAAGCGAAGAGCACATAGCAATGTCAAAAAAAGTTTTGAGTAGTCTTGAATACGCTCAATGGGATCTTATTTGGTCTATTTCTACTGATATCCGTTTTGAAACAAAACCTACTGAAAACTGGGTTACTACCTGCCTGAATGTTACAACGGGGAAGGGTGATGACAAAACCACTGTACAGAGAATTGTAGATGCACAAATTGTTGATCAGAAAATCAAAAAAGTGTTTATCTACCAGCGTGCTATGACTGAAAAAGAATCTCAATAAAACCGCTCTTTTTTAATACACAAAACCCTCCTTTTTAAGGAGGGTTTTTTATTTCGCTATTTGTCAAATGTTTATCCCTTAAAACAAGGCGGAATCGGATTCCCTCTTAAAACTTTTTGATATCTTTGAGAGTAACCATAAAACCAATAACAATGAGAAAATATTTCTTTTTAATTGCGCTATTTGCTGTAAGTATTACGCATGGTCAATTTGCAAGTACCTCCTTTGTCACTCTTAACGATGGGATGGAAAAAGCCTATTTAGACCTGGAGAAGGTTTGGAGTGAATATCACAAAGAAGCCGTGAAAAATGGGCAAAAATCGAGTTGGGCAATCTGGAAAGTTGATCCAACGGGATATGAAGATAAGATTGAAAAAAGTAGAATTCCAAACTTTTTGATTGTGGAAACCTATGAATCTAAAGAACAGATGGATGATGAAGCCAAAAGATATACCCCTGAAGGCTTCAAAAAAATACAATCAATTATCAAGCGCCGTTTGAAGGGCAAAATGTCGAGCAGTAAAATTAATAGCATTCTTTCCAAAAAAGTAGACAAAGAAAGAAGGGTATACCACCATCAAGCCCTCGCCTCCACTCCTTTTACAGGAGGGGGTCTGAAGCCTGGAGACAAATTAGTAATTACCCCTATGCAACAATTAGAAGATGACTATGAAAAATACGAAACAGAATTTTTTCAGAAAATCTTTGCCGATAATGTTATGAAAGGAAATCACAGATGGTGGGGCTTCACTAAAATTTTTAATCGAAGTGAAAATGCTCTTACCTTTAATACCCATGCGGCTTGGAACATGCCTATCGAAGGAAAGCAATTGGATTTTCCCGAGGACTTTGCCTCTCAAAAAGTTTTTGAATTGACAGGTAAAGCGCGCAAAAGTTATAATCCAACCTCCTACGAACTTGTCATGGTCGTTGATTAACTTATCCCCTCCAAATGGATGGGAGCTCTTTAATTCCCTGAAAAACTCTTTGAAAACGAAACGTTTCAAAGAGTTTTTTCATTTTACCCATCGTTAGGGTTCTCACTATTGTTGTACATTGAAAAAAATGAATTACTCCCTGTTAGCAGAAGAAACTAAATACGGATACAACCCACTAGACATCTATATGTTTTGAAGAAAATAGGCCTCCATACATCCACCGCATTTATTATTGGTAATATGATTGGGTCCGGTATTTTCCTGCTCCCATCCACGCTGGCTGCTTTGGGTGGGATTAGTTTTGTAGGGTGGGCTTGTTCGACCGTAGGGGCTTTTCTTATTGTATTGCTATTTCGAGGGCTTTCCAGCCATTTTCCCAATACTGTTGGTGGACCTTATGCCTATACTCGAACCGTTTTGGGTGAATTTTTTGGTTTTCTCGTTGGCTGGGGGTATTGGATTTCGGTATGGTGTACCAATGCCGCAATTGCCGTCGCTTTTGTCGGTTATTTGTCTGTCTTTATTCCGCAAATTGCGGATAATGAAATTTTATCCATTGCTTTTGGAGTAGGAGCCCTTTGGGTTTTTAGCTTCTTAAACTTTAGAGACATTGTGTTTGTGGGTCGCATCCAAAAGCTTACTACTGTCCTAAAAATATTGCCCCTGCTGTTGATAGGGTTTGTTGGGTTGTTCTATGTGGATTGGTCTCTCTTGGACTTTGAAAATCTGTCCGGAGAAACTGATTTTAAAGCTATTTCCCAAGCGACGACCCTTACTTTATTTGCCTATTTAGGCATCGAATCGGCTTCCATTACCAGCCATAAAATTGAAAAGTCAGAGGCCAATGTTGGCCGTTCCGGACTTATTGGTTTTCTGCTTACAGCCTTCATATATATTTTGTGTTCGGTTGTTATTTTTGGTCTTGTGAATTCCGCCAAGCTCTCCCAATCAACAGCCCCTTTTGCCGACGCCTCAGCCGCCTTTTTGGGAGGCTATGCAGAACAATTTGTGGCGCTGGTGGCACTTATCGCTACTTTGGGGGCTCTGAATGGTTGGATTTTGATTCAAGGTCAAATTGCCTACGCGCTTGCCAAAGACGGATTATTCCCAGCCTTTTTTAAGAAACGTAACACCGCAGAAGTTCCCTATCTAGGCATTGTTGTTTCCAGTCTGCTTGCTACTTTTTTATTGATTGCAAAATTCTCAGGCTCCTTGGTTGATGTTTTTTCCTTTATGATGAACCTATCCACCCTTTCGGCACTAACACCCTATTTTTTATCTGCCGTAAGTCTTTTTATTTTTATACGACGAGGAAAACAGCCCTCCAAAGGAATGCAGATCGTTGCCATTTTGAGCGGTCTCTTTTGCTTGTGGATGATTTACGGTGTAGGAATAGAAACCGTTTCTTTAGGTGTTGTTTTACTTTTAATTGGAATTTTTATGTTCTTGCTAAAAATGATTTATGAAAAAAATTCACGTAGATAAAGACATTACACAAGCAGCTACCTTGCCTTCTTTCTTTTATACGGATTCGGCTGTTTTTACCGAGACCAAAGAAAAATTATTTGAAAAAAGCTGGCAGTGGGTGGGAGGTCTTCATACGTTATTCTCCCCTTTAAACAATGTCTATCCCCTGAGTCTGTTGCCACCAATGTTGGAAGAGCCCATGCTTTTGGTTAAAAATCAAAAGGATGAAATCAAATGTCTCTCAAATGTATGTACCCACAGGGCCAACATTTTAGTGCACCAATCTCAAAAAACAAAACAGCTTGTTTGTGAATACCACGGTCGGAGGTTTGATCTGGAAGGTCAATTCAAATCCATGCCTCAATTTAAAGAAGCTGAGAATTTTCCCCGCCCTTGCGACGACCTTCACACCTACGATAGCAAACAATGGCATGATCATCTGTTTGTTTCCATAGAACCAAGCTTTGACATTGAAAAGGTGTTGACACCAATGAATGAGCGAATTGGGCATTTACCGATTGGAGCATTCAAACTAGATCCCAAGAGAAGCAAATCCTATATTGTCAACAGTCATTGGGCGCTCTATTGTGATAATTACCTTGAAGGCTTTCACATCCCCTTTGTACATAAAGACCTGAATCAACAGATCGAATATGAAAAATACGAGACCCAATTGTTCGCCTATTCCAATCTTCAGATTGCCTATTCAAATGGCGCCTCTGACGTCTTTGATCTTCCAGAGGGTCATATCGATTATGGGAAAAATGTTTCTGCTTATTATTTTTGGATTTTCCCAAATATGATGTTCAATTTCTATCCATGGGGGCTTTCGATCAATATTGTTAGTCCCCTTTCGCAAGAGAAAACCAAAGTTGTCTTCTATTCCTATATCTATGATGAAAGCAAGCTCGACCAAGGAGCGGGCGGAGATCTGGATAAGGTGGAGCGAGAAGACGAATTTGTTGTTGAAAGCGTATTCAAAGGAATTCGTTCAAAGCACTATCATACGGGGCGATTTTCTCCGACTATGGAAAAGGGTGTTCATCATTTTCACCGTTTGATTGCTGAATTTATGAACCGCCCCTAAGGCTTATTCTTTGGTCAGCGCTGCCAATTGAAAACCGACACTGCACCCGATTGCAATTCCCATTCCTCCCAGCCTTATTCCGCAAAAAACGTGGGTAGAAATGGCTTTGACTAGACTTGTTTTTTTCTTTCCCATCCCCAAAATTCCTGCCCAGCGATGTGCAATGGGGACCCTCTGGTTGGGCAGTATTGTATCGCGGAGTAGTTGTTCCAATTGATGTTGAATTTTTGTGTTCAGGCCAAATACTGCCGTTTCCTCTGTTTCAAAATCCAAGTTTCGCCCTCCACCTAATAAAATACGGTTATCAATGTTTCGAAAGTAATAATACCCTCTATCCATATGAAAGGTCCCTTTAATGGTTAAATCGGGAATCGGATCTGTAATTAAAACTTGAGCTCTATTGGGAGATACATCTTCGTTTACCAATGCCGATGAAAAGCCATTGGTCGCGATCAATAATTTAGAGCAGCTTGTCTGAAAGGAATCGAACTGAAGCTGTACCCTTCCTTTAATTTCTTCAAAAGATTCTAGCGATGCCGTATTCAGGATC
>CALITN010000107.1 GCA_938041595.1 uncultured Flavobacteriaceae bacterium
ATTAGCGAACTATTAGGAAACCGCTTTTAGGGTTGGAAGATCCACTTTTTTGAGACGCTCTTCAACATAAGTCTTAGTTACTTTAAGCTCTTTGGTGTCTGTATTGGGAAGCGAATACATGGCTTCTGTAAGAATTGACTCACATAAAGACCGAAGTCCACGCGCGCCCAAATTGTAATCCATAGCTTGTTGCACTATAGAATCAAGTGCTCCTTGGGTAAACGTCAATGCAATCCCATCCAATTCAAAAAGCAAATGGTACTGCTTGACCAGAGCATTTTTTGGGGCTGTCAGTATGGCCTTTAACGCCTCTGCATCCAGTGGATTCATATGGGTTAGTACGGGCAAACGCCCAATGATTTCGGGGATCAATCCAAAAGAACGTACGTCTTTTGGAGTTATATATTTCAAGAGGTTTTCACTGTCCACTTTATCTGCAGCCTTTTGAGTATTGTACCCGATTGCTTGAAGGTTTAGTCGCTTATTGATGCTTCTTTCGATGCCATCAAAGGCTCCCCCTGCAATGAATAATATATTTGACGTATCTACCTCAATAAACTTTTGATCCGGATGCTTACGTCCCCCTTTGGGTGGAACGTTTACAATGGTTCCTTCCAGCAATTTGAGAAGTGCCTGCTGAACACCTTCACCAGAAACATCGCGTGTAATGGAAGGATTGTCACTTTTTCGAGCAATTTTATCCAGTTCATCAATAAACACTATTCCGAGTTGGGCTTTTTCCACATCGTGATCGGCAGCCTGTAGAAGACGGGTAAGAATGCTTTCCACGTCCTCGCCCACATAGCCAGCTTCTGTCAGTACGGTAGCATCTACAATAGCAATTGGTACTTTTAAGAGCTTGGCAATGGTTTGGGCCATCAGCGTTTTTCCAGTTCCCGTAGGCCCTACAAGTAGCACGTTGCTTTTTTGTAGTTCTACTTCGTTTTCGTTGGTTAGTAACTGAATTCGTTTGTAATGGTTGTATACCGCAACGGAAAGCGTCTTTTTGGCCTCATCTTGACCGATCACATAAGTGTCCAAAAAAGCACGAATCTCTTTAGGGGCCTTCAGGTCTACCGAAAAGTCTTTCGCAGGTGTTTTATTTTCTTCTATAACAATGTGATGCGCTTGCTCAATACATTTGTCACAGATGTGAGCATCCATTCCTGCTACCAACAATTGTGTTTGAGGTTTGGAAAGGCCACAGAAGGAACAACTTAAATGATCTTTTTCCATGGGGTGCTTTGGCTTTATTGGTTCAAGACTTCATCTACCATTCCGTACGCCTTGGCTTCTTCAGCACGCATCCAGTAATCCCGGTCGGAATCATTATGAACTTTATCAACCGTTTGCTTGGAGTGCTTGGCAATAATGGCGTAGAGCTCATCTTTTAACTTTAGAATTTCACGAGCGGTGATTTCAATGTCAGAGGCTTGGCCTTGTGCCCCACCTAAAGGCTGGTGAATCATCACACGAGAGTGTGGCAAGGCAGACCGTTTTCCATCGGCACCAGCACACAAGAGTACTGCCCCCATAGAGGCAGCCATACCTGTACAGATAGTCGCTACATCTGGGCTAATAAACTGCATGGTGTCGTAAATCCCAAGCCCAGCATAGACACTCCCCCCAGGAGAATTGATATACATTTGTATGTCGCGCTTGGCATCCACGCTTTGCAAAAACAGCAATTGTGCTTGGATGACGTTGGCCACATTGTCATCAATGGCCGTGCCGAGAAACATAATACGATCCATCATTAAACGAGAAAACACATCCATCTGAGCAACATTCAACTGTCTTTCCTCTATAATATATGGCGTCATGCTCGATACGATCTTGTCGTAATGCATTGCACTCACACCGTGTTTTTTGATGGCAAACTTTTTAAATTCTTTTCCGTAGTTCATGCCGTTTCTTTTTCTAAAATTACTAAAAATTACGCTTGCCCGTAAGCTTCTTTGATAAAGGCATCAAAGGCGATGGCTTTTTCCTTAATTGGACCATTGTTTTTATAAAACGCAAGCATTTTTTGACTCATCAACTGATCTTGCAAGCGACGACTTTCTTCCTGATTGGATAAAATCCTTAAAATGATCCCTTCCATTTCTTTTTCATCGGGCGTCATTTGCCCGTACTGAGCCATTTGAAGACCGATCATTTCACGGGCAAAATCTTTTAACTCATCAAATTGAACTTGCAATTCGTTGTCTTCTACAAGTTTGCCCTCGATCAACTGGTATCGGATTCCTTTTTCGGATCGTTTGTACTCTTCTTCGGCCTCTTCGGCAGTCAATTCTTTTTCTCCAGAAGTTTGTATCCAACGTGTTAAAAATTCCGATGGTAAATCAAACTTGATATTATCAACCAAAAACTCGGTCATATCGTTAAGTAATTTTTGGTCCGACTGTTGTTCGAATTGCTTTTCGATACCTTCTTTGATTTTTGCCTTTAACTCCGCTTCGGAAGTTATAGTTCCCGGCTCATACAGTTTATCAAACAATTCTTGATTGAGTGTTGCCAATTCACGCTGATTTACTTCTTTCAAGGTGATTTCGAGAGCTCCTTTCAAAGCTTCTGTTTGTTCGTTAGTAATTCCCAACAAACGCTGTGCAACAGTTGTAGACTCGAACAAACCTTTAGACTCCAACCGAAGGGTTGTGCCAATAGTTTGCCCTGTAAAAGCTGCTTTATTTTTCTTCCCTTTCAAAGAGTCAAATTCAAAGGTTGCCGTATTATCAATTTCTAGGGTTTCGCTTTGGAAGTGTGCCGTGATTTCAAAACCCTCTTCTACTTCCTTTTTTGCGATCAACTTTCCATACTGCTTTTGGATGCTTTGAAGTTGCTCGTGGATCATTTTTTTGTCTGCCTCAATCTTGTAATGAGTCACTTTTTTGCGCGATTTCAAATCAATTTCAAACGCTGGAGAAATTCCCAATTCGAACTCGAATTTTAACGTCGCTGCTTTCCAATCAATCTCTTCTTGCATTTTAGGAAGCGGATTCCCTAGGATTTGAAACTCTTTTTCTTTGAGGTACTTTTCCAAGTTTTCCTTCAAAAGTTTGTTGACCTCATCGGCCGTAACAGGCGTTTCGTATTGCTTTTTGATCATTCCCATCGGTACATGTCCTTTGCGAAATCCTGGGATATTAGCGTTTTTACGATAATCCTTTAAAACCTCAGTTACTTTATCGGCAAAATCTTTTTGTGCCAATTCGATAGTCACAACCGTGTTGAGAGCATCCAGTTCTTGATGTGTAATCTCCATGTGTAAGCGATCAGAAATTTAGTGGGCAAAACTACAAATATAATTTCACAATACCCCTTGTTGAACGCGCATAATTGCGTATGTTTGCACACCAAAATTAATAACCCGTGGGTCGGGTACCCACACAAATTAATATACATGCCAGTACGAATTCGATTGCAACGCCATGGAAAAAAAGGAAAACCCTTCTACTGGGTCGTTGCCGCAGACAGTCGCTCTCCACGTGACGGTCGCTATCTAGAAAAATTAGGAGTTTACAATCCCAACACCAATCCTGCTACGGTTGAAATCAATGTTGATGCTTCCGTAAAGTGGTTGGATAATGGAGCACAACCCTCCGACACTGCACGCACTTTATTATCTTATCGTGGCGTAATGCTTAAGCATCACCTCAACGGAGGCGTTCGTAAAGGCGCCTTTAGCGCGGAAGAAGCTGAAAAGAAATTTGAAGCATGGCTAGAAGAAAAGCAAGCTAAGATTCAAGCTAAAATTGAAGGGCTCTCTGCCGATGAAGCCAAAGCCAAAGCTGCTGCACTAGCCGCTGAAAAGGCTGTCAATGAAAAGCGTATCGCTGAAGCTGCTGCCGCAGAAGCCTCTGCGGAGGAAGAAGTAGCAGAAGAAGCTGCCGCTGACGAAACATCTGCCACTGAAGCGGCTCCCGAAGTGGAAGCTGCTGCAGAAGAAGCTCCTGCGGAAGAAGTAGCCGCTCCCGACGTGGAGGCTGCCGCGGAAGAAGCCCCTGCAGAAGAAGAAGTGGCTCCCGAAGTGGAAGCTGCTGCAGAAGAAGCTCCTGCAGAAGAAGCGGCTCCCGAAGTGGAAGCTGCCGCTGAGGAAGCCCCTGCAGAAGAAGGCGAGACGCCCGCAGAATAACACTACTCAAACGGAGCACCGATGCAAAAAGAAGATTGCTTCTACCTCGGTACCCTTACGAGTCTATACAGTTACAAAGGAGAACTCTTAATCAAAGTTGATTCAGACGATCCAGAGCTGTTTACACAACTGGAATCAATCTTAGTGGACTATCCCACAGGATTGATTCCTTTTTTTATGACCGATTGCCGTCTTCACAAATCCCGCTTACTTCGGGTGAAACTAGAAGCGGTCGATTCTGAAGAAGCTGCTCGTGCCTTGCTTAAAAAAGATGTCTATTTACCCCTTTCGTTGCTTCCTCCCCTAGAGGGCAATCGATTTTACTACCATGAAATCATTGGCTTTACAGCAGTTGACACTCAAAAAGGGCCCATCGGAACCATCGAAAATGTGAACGATCAAAGCAGCCAAGTTCTCTTGGAGGTTGCCTCCGATGGACAAAACATTCTCATCCCATTACATGACGATTTTATCGTTCATCTTGACCGTGATGCTAAGGAATTTCTGTTGGAATTACCAGAAGGTATTTTAAGTCTTAATGACTAACCCTCGTTTAGGATTAGTACTTAAGATTTTCCTATTTTTGGACAAAGAACACCTAAGATGTCGCAGGATTTATTTACAGCACCCGATTATTATCAGCTTGATTCACTTTTGACAGAAGAACACCTTCTTGTGCGAGACGCCGCTCGAAGTTGGGTCAAGAAAGCGGTGAGCCCCGTGATTAATGAGCACGCACAAAACGCTACTTTTCCCGAACACTTGGTGAAAGGATTGGCCGAAATTGGAGCCTTTGGACCCTACATCCCAGAAACCTATGGTGGCGCAGGCCTTGACCAAATTAGTTATGGACTGCTCATGCAAGAAATTGAACGAGGGGATTCCGGTATTCGCTCAACCGCCTCTGTACAGTCTTCATTGGTGATGTTTCCAATCTGGAAATATGGCTCTGAAGCTCAGCGCGAAAAATATTTACCCAAACTGGCCTCTGGCGAGTTTATAGGCTGTTTTGGTCTGACAGAGCCCGATCATGGCTCCAATCCGAGCGGAATGACAACGCATTTCCGTGAAGAAGGAGATTATTATATTCTTAATGGTGCGAAAATGTGGATCAGCAACGCCCCTTTTGCAGATGTAGCTGTTGTTTGGGCCAAGGATCCATCCGGCCGTATTCATGGTTTGCTAGTAGACCGAGGAATGGAAGGTTTTGATACACCTGAAACGCATAACAAGTGGTCCTTGCGAGCTTCAGCGACAGGGGAATTACTTTTCAAAGACGTAAAAGTCCCTAAGGAAAATCTTTTGCCTGGACGGTCTGGTTTAGGCGCACCTCTTTCCTGTTTAGATTCAGCTCGCTATGGTATTGCCTGGGGCGCTATTGGTGTTGCTATGGACTGTTATGACACTGCTTTGCGCTATGCCAAAGAACGCATCCAATTTGACAAACCCATTGCCGGCACCCAACTGCAACAAAAGAAGCTCGCGGAAATGATTACGGAAATCACCAAAGCACAATTACTCGCGTGGCGATTAGGAGTCCTCAAAAATGAGGGGAAAGCCAGCTCTGCACAAATTTCTATGGCCAAACGAAATAACGTAGCCATGGCAGCAAACATTGCCAGAGAGGCACGCCAGGTATTAGGTGGAATGGGTATCACCGGAGACTACAGCATCATGCGCCATATGATGAATCTAGAATCCGTAATCACCTATGAAGGAACCCACGACATTCATTTACTGATCACGGGGATGGACATTACAGGTCTTAACGCTTTTAAATAATAAAAGTCTAGCTGCTGTAAAATAACCAAAGGCAATCTTATTCAAAAGAGGTTCCTAATGGGATCCCTTTTATAATACTCTATACTTATTCAGGAGCATCCGCTAAAAATCGATTACAAATCCGAAGCTTGGAATCGGAATGTTATTTTGTTCCTCATTGCTAATTAAAGCGAGTGAACGCGGAAGAATCAGTTCCCCTGTTTCGTTTCTCGCTAAGCCATATTCCTCAGGA
>CALITN010000108.1 GCA_938041595.1 uncultured Flavobacteriaceae bacterium
AAATTCAAAAGCACTCAGAAAATTTGGCGTTGTTGTCAGCCGCTGCGCTGCGTAAAATAAAAAGAGAGAGTGTTGCGGATTCCGTTGAAGAAATCACGCGAGAGTTAAAGGTGCTTCGGGGGGGACGCTTCTTTCCGTCGCAGATGCATTACTATTTTTAATTAAAAATGAATTTTAATTTTTCACACATTTTACTATTCTGAACATTTATGCATAGTTTTGCTCTTTCTATTCTTACTATATTATTGATACTATCAAAATAACCCGTAGGCTATCCAAATATATTTTCAAGCTTCGATTAGAAGAATTCTTGGCATTGGTGTTGTTGATTCCGATGCTGTATTTCATGCTCATATACCACGACAAAGAAGGGTTTCGAGCGTCCAACGTTGATCGTTTTATAATCACGGGGCTGGTCTTTATTCTTTTTTTGGGCATTATCAAATTGAAAGATTTAAAACTGCTTACAAATTCAAAAATTGGTTCCTACATTAAAGTTGTTCTTGAGTTTCTTAGGGAAACACTTCCTTTTGCTTTCTGTATTTCTATATACACCAACATGCACGATATGGTGCATTTGGTGAATCCAAATGATGTAGACGCAAGTTTAATCGCTTGGGATAAATACTTATTGGGGTTTCAACCCGCCATTTTTCTAGAACAATTTATAACGCCAGGACTGACTGATTTCATGTATTTTTCCTACAGTTCTTTTTTGATTTACATTTTGCTTTTCACAATGTATCTATACATCTTAAAAGAAAATGCAGCCTTTAGAGAGACCTTAGTGTCTGTCATCCTTACTTTTTATATCGGTTATATTGGATATGTTTTTTTCCCAGCTGTGGGGCCAAAATTCACCATGTCCCACTTATTTGAGACCTCATTAAAGGGAACCGTTATAACGGATAGACTTTCATTTTTGATGAATTACGAAATTTCGGAATACACCAGACGGGATTGCTTTCCAAGTTTGCATAACGGTGTGATATTTTTGATTCTTTTATTCGCATTCAAGCACAAAAAAACCTACGCATTTATATTCTTCCCATTTGCGGTATCCTTGTTTATTTCAACCCTATACCTCAGATATCATTATTTCATTGATATGATTGCAGGCTTTTTACTTGCCATCATAGTATTTTTCTTAGGCCCAAGGGTGAATAACTGGTGGGAAGAGAATAGAACAACACAAGCAGCGTTCGATTCCGTTGAAAGAAATGAAAAATTCGAGATCAAACCTGTGATTTAAGTCTAGGCATCTATCTTTTTCATTTAACCCAGAGCCTTTTCTGCCAAGGAGATTAATTTATAATTTTGAGAGATGAAAAAATCACATGCCTTAGTGTTAGGGGCCACCGGAGCTACGGGACAGATGCTGGTCAAAGAGTTATTAAACGACGCTGATTTCAGTCATGTTTCTATTTATGTTCGAAACAAACCAGCGATTCAACACAAGAAACTAATAGTTCATCAAATCGATTTCTCGAGATTGGCTGATTACAAAGATATCATTGAAGGAGATGTTCTTTTTTCTGCTTTGGGGACTACCCTGAAAGATGCAGGGAGTAAAGCCCAGCAATATTTGGTGGACTATACCTACCAATTTGAATTTGCTAAAATGGCATCAGAAAACGGTGTTAGTTATTATTCAATGGTTTCGTCTGCTGGATCAAATAAGAATGCTCCTTTTTTCTATCCAAGAATGAAAGGTGCTTTAGAGGAGGAAGTGAAGAAGCTTCGTTTTGAAAGAATTCATATTTTTCAGCCTCCCTTATTGATTAGACAGCACAGCTTGATGAGGTCTGGAGAAAAAAGAGCTTTAAAAATTCTAAACGTATTAAACCGATTTGGACTTCTGAATTTTCAAAGACCTTTATCCGTTTCAGATTTAGCTCAGACAATGATCAATGAGATTAAGAAGAATAGAACAGTAAGTCCTAAGGTGTACAAGCCTAAAGATATTTTTAGTTTAAAACGGACATCCTAAAGTTCTGCTCAAAGGGCAAACTTTGGTGTAGACCATCTGCATAAATGATTTTCACAAAGTTCAGTCATCAGTTCCTAAAAGTCGAAAAATTCCTTCATCAGATCGTTAAAAGATTGAGGGGTCTCTATTTTAGGGAATAGAGGATTCAACACCTTATATATTTTACGGATTGGGTGTAAATCGTTTTATTTGGAATTCCCTTTTTTGGGAGGGAGTGGGAAAAACATCGCCGTATCTTCTTGATATTTTTCATAACCTGGACGCTTCTGGAGCGAATAATATTCTGAAGGAATAGCACCCGTATAATAGACTAGAGTTGTGTACATCAATCGGGAAATGTAAAGAGTAGCAAGTACCAAAGCAATCCAAAAAACAATATTTTTTGAATCATGATAAATCAATAAAGAAGGGACAGAAGAACAAATCAAAGCATTCCAGACCATCCACTCGGCAAAGTAGTTTGGGTGTCGACTGTAGCGCCATAGTCCTACATTGCATACTTGTTTTCTTTTGTTCTCTAAGCGACATTTGATTAGAAATCGCTGTTTTTGAAGATCGGCTAAATGTTCTACAATGAAGAAAAACAACCACAGTGAATATCCCATTATTTCAAGAGCACTGAGAGACTCTTTGGGGTTGTTGTATTGCAAAAGCGCTGGAATCGCTAAGAAACTAATATTGGCTAAGCATTGAATCATTATTTCATATTGGAGGGATATTTTTTCATTGGAATAGCCCATTTTTTCCCATCGCTTTCTTTGGAATTTATATCGAGATAATTCCGTGTCTAGATGGCCTCTTCGGTACAATACAACTGCGCCAATTCCCATCCGCAAACCTGAGACGATGTAGAGGGCAGCTATGATATAAATCCTTAACCAATAGCCTTCCCCTAGCGCCAGTACAGTCATTCCAATACCGACAAGCCCCCATGGCCAAGCGATATCAACATATGACATCCGATGGGTGAAATATGCAGGAAGACAGGCAAATAGTAGAAAAATACAGAATTGAACCGTGGTATTAATCACTAAAAAATCCCTCCATTCCTCATAATAGAAAAGGAAGCGAATACAGAGCAAAAAAGGGAGGTAGCCGATTGTCCTTCGTAGGATGTTTTTAGTGTTCATGTTCTTGAGTCAGTGCTTCAAATGTAACCCATATTAATCAGTATGATGATATGGTCAGTTTTTTTTATGGAACCAACGAAACAGCAAAAG
>CALITN010000109.1 GCA_938041595.1 uncultured Flavobacteriaceae bacterium
CTAACTTTAGCGAGGCAAAAATACTCCTTTTTTACAGCAAACCAAAGCCTCTTTTGAAAATTTTAATTGGCTTACAGAAAAAGACTGTGTTACTAAGATAGCTATAGTAAATAAACGCATTAATATGGTACTTTTTCAAAGATTATAAAGTGGCAGCAAATCCCTTCAAATCATGTACTGATCATACTAAAAATGTTCTATAACCGCGATAATGCATTAATTTAAAATAGTGCAGCTTTTTGTAGACAATAAAAGAAAAAACTATATTTGAATAACCCAACTAATGAATCTTAACCAAGTGAAAGTAACTAGAAACAACTTACTTTTTGTTCTTTGCCTTTTGTTTGCCACAACTATTTCTTGTCTCCAAGCGCAGCAAAATGTTACAAAAGCCAATATCGCCATGTCAGGGTATGATGGTTTTTTTTGATTCAACTTAACTTTCAGTATCAAAAAGCTAAAATAATTTCTACCGCTTGGAATGGATTAGAAATAAAGGAATGTTTCCCAAACCCTAAAAAGCCCTATTTATGGTGCTCCACTAGCCTCTATGACTCACAAAGCAACAATGCTTTTCAAAAGCAATTCAGAGAGGCACTGCCAGATTTAAATAGCCCTGAAAAAATCCTAAGCTTTCACCAAAGGATGGCACAACCACTGAATAATGACCAATTTCTTCTAAAAAATAAATACCTGCAAACAGTAAGCATTACAAGCCTCACCGAAAATGGCGAAAAATGTAATTTAACATACCTAAACTTGATCGAGAAAAATAAAAAAGTTACTACTCTACCCCTCTATTGTTAATATGCCTTTGCAAAAAGGACACGTTGCGATGAGGGCTTCCCAGAAAAAACGCATTTACCCACTGTCTTTTCGACATCTATAGGGAGGCAACGAATGGTTGCCTTAGTCGCTTTTTTAATGGCTTCTTCTGTTTCAGGAGTACCATCCCAATGGGCAGCAATAAAACCACCTTTATCGTTCAAAACGGTTTTAAAGGTTTCAAAATCATCCACTTCGGTGATGTGCTCCGTGCGATAGGCTTTCGCTCGATCAAACAACTGCTCTTGCATTTCTATCAACAACTCGGGAACCAAAGTGGTTACCGCATCCAAAGCAACCGTCTTTTTTTCCAAGGTATCTCGACGTGCGATTTCTACCTGCTTGTTTTCCAAATCCCGAGGTCCAATAGCAATTCTTAATGGCACTCCTTTGATTTCGTATTCATTGAATTTATAGCCAGGTTTAAAATTGTTACGATTGTCAAACTTCACAGTGTATCCCATAGCTTCCAATTCGGTTTTGAGTTTTTCTGCAACTTCAGCAATGGCCGCACGTTGTTCATCCGTTTTGTAAATGGGAACAATCGCCAGTTGAATGGGAGCCAAATTGGGTGGTAGTACCAAACCGTTATCATCACTATGAGTCATAATTAAAGCACCCATCAAACGCGTAGAGACTCCCCAAGAAGTGGCCCATACATAGTCCAACCCACCTTCCTTATTCGCGAATTTAACATCAAAAGCCTTGGCAAAGTTTTGTCCTAAAAAGTGAGATGTTCCGGCCTGCAATGCTTTTCCGTCTTGCATCAAGGCTTCGATACAATAGGTTTCCTCGGCTCCGGCAAAACGCTCCGATTCTGATTTGACCCCCTGAATGACTGGAATCGCCAAAAAGTTTTCAACAAAGTCCGCATAAACCTGATTCATCAGACGTGCTTCTTTCAAGGCTTCTTGCTTGGTCTCATGAGCCGTATGTCCTTCTTGCCATAAAAACTCTGCTGTACGAAGAAATAATCGCGTTCGCATTTCCCAGCGCACGACATTGGCCCACTGGTTCAAAAGAATGGGCAAATCCCGATAGGATTGAATCCAATTTTTATACGTATTCCAAATAATAGCTTCACTGGTAGGGCGAACCACTAATTCTTCTTCTAGCTTTGCCCGTGGATCTACATGGAGTTTACCAGGTTTGTCTGGATCATTGGTCAAACGGTAGTGAGTCACTACGGCACATTCTTTGGCAAAGCCTTCCGCATTTTTCTCCTCGGCCTCGAATAAACTTTTAGGAACAAACAAGGGGAAATAGGCGTTTTGATGACCCGTAGCTTTAAATTTCTTGTCGAGTTCTGCTTGCATTTTTTCCCAAATAGCATAACCGTAGGGTTTGATAACCATACATCCGCGGACTGCCGCATTTTCTGCCAGATCAGCTTGCACAACAAGTTCGTTGTACCATTTGGAATAATCTTCGCTTCGAGTAGTTAGTTTTTTTGCCATAAAATGTTTGGCACAACTTTTGCCTTTAATGTTTAATATAACTTCAGAGGCACAAAACTACTATTTTTTGTGGCTCCTTTAAACGATTGAACTATGGATATGAGAAAATTTACTTCAGGAAAAAAATTAAGTTTTATTTTATTGATTGCAGGAGTCTCTTTTCAATGTGGTTCGTTTCAGGGAGTTTCTTATTATGATTCTGATGGGATTTACAACAGTAATCCAGCACCCAGACAAAACCCAACAACAGCAACAAATAGGACACCAGCTTCTAGTGTGCCTGAAGCAAATCAATATCAGCAAGCTCCTAGGCAAAATCAACAGAGTAGTGACTATTATCAGAATTACTTTCAAAACCTTAGCGACGAGTACGTATCTACCCCTGCGACCAATGAAGTTTTTGTTGATGTAGACGGATATAGCAGTGCTCAAGTCAACAACCAACCTTGGGGGACGCAGCCAAATAGCACGGAGATTTACGTGATCAACAACCGTCCATTTAATCCTTATTTTTTTGGTTCTGGATGGGGATGGAATCGGTTTGATTTTTGGCGCTTTAACAACCCTTGGGGGCGTTACAACGCTTGGGGATACGGTG
>CALITN010000110.1 GCA_938041595.1 uncultured Flavobacteriaceae bacterium
TGCCGATAGTCTTAATGCTGAGGAAAAACCAGAAGAAGGCGCCTATTATGTTTGGAAAAAGGAAGAACTTAAAAAACTTCTCGGTACGGATTATGATTTTTTCCAAGACATTTACAACCGCAACGACATCGGGCATTGGGAAAAAGAAAACTATGTTCTTTTTCAAACCGAAAGTCTGGCTGCTTATGCTGCAAAAAACGGACAATCTGTTATAAGTCTGCAAAAGCAACTGGAAAAATGCCGTCAAATTTTAGAAAGTGCGCGTCAAAAACGCCCACAACCCCTTATTGACACAAAAGTCCTTTGCGGGTGGAATAGCCTTATTGTTTCTGGCCTTTGCAAAGCCTATCAAGCAACACAAGACCCTGCTATAAAGCAAATGGCACTCCAAACATTGAGCTTTCTAAAAACAGAGATGATGGGACCTAAAGGACAGGTTTTGCGGGTTTGGAAAAAAGACAACGAAGGCTTTCTTGAGGACTATGCCTTGCTGATTCAAGCCTTGATTCGAAGTTATCAAACTTTTTTTGACAGTGAATGGCTTGGTCTTGCCAAAATACTTTTGGACTATTCACTCCAAACTTTTTACGATCCAGAAATTGACTTTTTTTATTTTAAAAATAAAAAGCACAACGACAGCTTATTTAATCCCATTGAGATTGAAGACAATGTCATTTCCTCTTCCAATACAGTGATGACTGAAAATCAGTGGTGGTTGGGGCGTTATTTTTCCAATACCTCATGGACACAAGCAGCAAAAAATAGAGTCCAACGAATGCATTCCAAAATAGCGTCCTACCCAAGAGGGTATGCCTTGTGGATACAGCTAGGACTCTTGCAAGAACAACCTCAAGTAGAGCTTGTGATCGCTGGACCCGAAGCATTCAAACATATTACCAAATTTGCCTTTGCCTACCAGCCTCATTTATGTCTGCTTATAAGTGAAAAAACTGAAGATGAAAAGGTATTCCCCTTGCTACTAAATCGAATGGATTCTCAATCGACACGTTTCTATGTTTGTAAAAATCAAAGTTGCTTACTCCCAACCGAATCCGCAGACGACGCCCGAAATCAACTCAGCGCAGCACTTAGGTTTTAGGCAGGGTCGTATAGAATTCTTTAAGATAAAAAGGTTCGAAATAAGCCAAATTCTCAAAGGCCTTTTCTTCAAACTTTTGAGTCCCAAGACGGACCATTTGTTGTACTGAAGGTTGCAAAATATTCGCTTCAAAAATAGCGTTGGGATGATTTAGAATGTTTTGAAATTTTTCTTGACCATCCCCCACAAAAAGACATTTATTTTTATCGAGATAGCGCGAAAAGGAATTGGTATCCAACACTTCTGCCCAGGGAGGTCTAATTTGTTGACCCTTAGCATCAAAAACTGCTGTATATACTTCCATTCTTCGCGCATCAATTAAGGGAATGATAAAGTCCAAAGCTTGAGAGCGAACTGCTTCGGCCAAAGTTTCAAGACTCCCAATAGCTACCAAAGGAATTTGAAGTGCCAAGCAGAGTCCCTTGGCTGCAGCGACCCCAATCCGGAGCCCTGTATAAGAACCTGGTCCCTTTCCAACAACCACGCCTGACAGATCATTCATCGTCAGTGCCGCTTTTTCAAGAACATCATTAATAAAAGGATGCAATTTTTCCGCATGACTAAAAGAAGCTTCACTCAATTCTTCGAACGCGAGGAGACTTCCGTTTCGGCTTATTCCTACCGAACAGTTTTTACTTGAGGTTTCTAAATACAAGAGATTAGACACTCTGCAAAAGTAAACAACCCATTTGGGTGCGCATGGGTTTCTTTAGTTCTTTTTAAGAGGTATTTAGTTTATTTCTAAGGGCAACCCAAAGTAAAACTCAACCACTTTTAGTTTAAAAACATAATCAAACTTAGCACGAATGGCATCGGACACAGCGGCTTCATAGCGTTGCTTGGCCTGCACATAATCAAAAGAATTCATAGCTCCTGCTTGAAATCGCTCTAAGGCATCATCAGCCGCACGTCGGGTTGCATTTTCTGTTTTCAATGCCGCCTCATAAAGCTTATAAGAGCCCTTGGAATCATTAAACGCTTGATTCACAGAAGTTTCTAAATCCAGCTGCTGTTGGCTAAAAAGATTTTTGGAGCGCTGTAGATTGACCTGTGAACGTTTGACTGCGTTGCTCAACGAATTCCCATTAAAAACTGGAATGGAGAGCTGAAGGCCAAAGTTATGTCCATCATAAAGAGAAAATTGATCCGCAAATGAAAGCGGGGCTACCAAGGTCATATCCTCAATTTCACGAACGACCAACGAACCCGTATCAGCGACATAACCCAAAGGAATTGAACTAAAAGTACCTGTGCCTACGAGTCGATCATTATAGGTGATTCGAGTACTGTAGGAGTAAAATCCCGAAAGTCTGGGATATAAAGCCCCTTTAGCAATATCCAAGTCTTTTTGGGCTATTCCGATATTGGTTTCTGCCAATTTCACATCGTTCCGAAACGTCAATGCTTGTTCAAAAATCTCTTTGGGTTGTTTCTCTAAGATACTAGGAAAGGGGATTGAGAAATCCTCCAACTCAATTTCAAAATTCTCGTAGTCTGTGATCAAAAGCAATTGGGCCAGATTTATTTTTCCCAACCGAAAATTGTTCTCCGCAACTACTACGCTTTGCTCCTGAGTGGCCAAATTGGCTTCCAGTTCATATAAATCACGAGCCGTTAATACTCCGGCTTCCACCAGCTCTTGGGTTCGTTTTAATTCTAATTGGGTTGTCTCAATTTGTTTTTGTTGGACAGTTAAAATTTCTTTATTGAGTACCACTTGCAAATAAGCATTGGCTACAAATAAACTCACATCATCAGCCATATCTGCCAAACGGTATTGCTGCGCCAACAGATTCAATTGTGCACGACGGTATTGGTTGATATTTTGAAGTCCATTAAAAATATCGATCCCGACATTTCCTTGAAAAGAAGAAAATTCGGTAGTTACATTTTCCAAAAGACCTGTGGTGATATTTTGGTTCAAACCGTTGTTCCAAAAGTGGGAGGCCGAAAGGTTTACAGAAGGGAGAAAATTTCCGAAGGCATTGAGTTTATCAATTCCTGCGTTTTGAACATCCAGCTCTGACTGCTTGATGCTAATGTTTTTCTCCAAGGCCATCATTACGCAATCCTCCAAAGAAAGAGGCTCCGATTGGGCATTGAGTGTGAAAACTCCTGTCAATACCAGGCTGGTCAATAGTCGTGTCATTCGAGTCATGGTCAAATTGTCTTAGTGGGGTTAGTTATCTTCGTCTTCCTCGCCTAGTTTTTTGGGCTCTGTTTTGTTCCACACCTTGACTTCGTCTTCCATAGTGATGCCCGATAACACTTCCACATTGATTCCGTCAGAAATTCCTGTTTCAATGTCCTTGCGTTCAAAGCTTTGATCGTCTGATCTTACTTCTACAAAGGATTCATCCGTTTCGCGGTCAAACTGAATCACTGATTCCGGGAGCACCATAATACTGTCTTTTCGCTCCAATACAATAGAGGCATTGGCACTATATCCGGCACGAACAAAAACAGAATCGTCCAAATAGACATCTCCTTCAATAGTAAACTTTACCGCTCCTTGGTCTTCTTTTCCTTTGGGAGAAATAAACTTTAGTTTGGCTTCAAAATCTCTCCCCTGAATAGCGCCTAAGTTTACTTGCAAAGGCATGTTCATATAGAGCTTCCCTACTTCAGCCTCATCCACTTCTCCTTCAAAAATCATTTTATTCAAATCGGCTACCGAAGCAATGGTCGTTCCATTGTTGAACGTATTGCTTTCCGTGACCTGATCTCCTTCCTTGACAGGAATTTCCAAAACAGTTCCAGCAATGGTTGCTCTGATATTGGTATTTGCTGTTCGGGCACCACCTACAGACCCTTCTTTGATAATTTGAAGGTTGGACTGTGCCACTAGGAGTTCTTGCTGGGCTTGCTTGAAGTTGAGCTCGGAAGCCTCAAAGTCTCTTCGAGAAATAATCTCTTTTGTGAATAGTTTTTGATTGCGGTCAAAATCCATTTTCGCATTAGCCAAAACAATCTTTGCGCTATTGACACGCCCCTGAGCACTGTTCAAACTAGATTCATCTGGCACAATCTGAACTTTTGCGAGTAAATCCCCAGCCTTTACCTCATCCCCCTCTTCCACAAAAAGCTGATCTATAATACCTGATACTTGCGGTTTAATCTCTACTTCATCCTCGGGAATTACTTTTCCAGTTACGACCGTTTTACGCTCAATAGAGGAAATAAACGGACTTTCGGTTTCATAGATTTTGATAGACTTACTGTTGGTCTTGATAAAATACGCGGCAGCAAAAAGAATGCCGAGTACAAAAACGGAAATAACGAGATATCTTACAATTTTCATGTTGAAGTGAAGGTGTTAATTAATTTATTCTTCTCTAAGGGCATCTATGGGTTTAATACTAACGGCACGTTGAGCCGGAATCAATCCAATCAAAACCCCCATACTGATCATGGTAAACAAAGCTCCAATAATATAAGAGGGAGGTACTGTTGGGTTGGTAAAGGGAAAATCTTCTAAGTTAGCTGTGCCGGCATTGATTCCTGCCAAGACAAGAGCCCCTAAAATAATCCCAACAATTCCAGCCAAAAGGGTAAGAAAAACAGACTCCAATAAAATCTGTTTTCGGACTTCGGAAGGGGTGGCGCCAATCGCGCGACGAACGCCCAATTCTTTGGTGCGTTCTTTTACCGAGATCAATAGAATATTCCCAATTCCAATCACACCGGCAATGATTGTTGCAATACCTACTATAAGGGACATCAATGTTAAACCATCTTTAAAACCAATAATTCGAGTCCAAATCTCACCAAGATTAAAGGAGCCAAAGGCCCGTTCATCATCGGGATGAACCCGATGAATACGCCGTAGAACTTGTTTTACATCTTTCTCTACTGCAACAACGTCGGCATCATCATAAGCCGCAATCGTAAACCAATCTACATCTTGACCGGTATTATACAAACGCCTAAAAGTAGAGAGGGGAATATAAATGTCACTATCAGAAGCAAAGCCTCCTTCTTCACTGGTTTTATGAATGCCTACAATTTGAAAATAAATGCCACTTATATTGATATATGCCCCGATAGGTTCTTCCTCTTTTTCAAATAATTCTGACTGTGTTCTTTCACCGATAATACAGATTTTACGCTCGTACTTGTAATCGTCTGCATTGATATAGCGACCACCGTCAAATATTTTCAAAGGGAATATATTCACATATTCGGGCGTATCCCCGTATACTGTATAATTTCCTGTTTTGGAGCCTCGTACGACCAAAGGAGGTTCTCCTCCATCAAATAAACCGCGGGTGTTTCTAGGAGCAATAAATTGAACGGATGGAACTCGTTTTTTGATATATTCAGCGTCTTGCAATTTGAGCTGAGGAGCGCGGCCAGATTTAAACCCATCATAGGGTAAACTGGTTCTTTGTGCCCAGAGAAACATGGAGTTGATCGCTACGTTCTCAAAGGCTCTGTCGAAGCCATTGTCCATTCCTTTGGCAGAGCCCGAAAGTGTGATGTAAATAAAAATTCCCCAAAGAACGCCAATTACGGTAATGATGGTACGCGTTTTGTTTTTGGAAATAGATCCAAAAATCTCCTGCCAAGTATCCCGATCAAAAATAATATTGCGTCTACTCATCTCTAAGGGCAATTATGGGTTTAATCCCCGCAGCCCGCTTGGCGGGAATGTAGCCAGCAATAGCTCCAAAAACGACCAAAATAAAGGTGGCCCACAGCGCTGTAGAATTATCTACATAGGGGTTTTTGATGAAAAAATCTTCGAGCCTCAAACCAATATTTTTCAATAATAATATTCCCAGAAGCATCCCAATATAGCCCGAAATCAAGGTGATGAAAATGGATTCTTGTAAAATTAACTGAATTACGGAACGGGGTGTAGCTCCCAATGCCTTTCGAATTCCCAATTCTTTGGTACGCTCTTTAACCACAAATACCATGATGTTTGAAATTCCTATAATTCCAGCTATGAGCGTCCCCAAGCCTACAAAAGTGACAATCCACTGTAGGACATTTGCAAATTGCTGATTGCGCTTAAAATTGTCGGCCATATTTCTTACAAAAACACCACTACTATCCGTGGGATCAATTGATTTCTTTTGCTTGAGAAACACCCGTAGTTTTTTTTCAAATGCTAAGGAACCCGCATGACCAATTCGCGGCGGAAAGGTCACCATAATCTGATCGACTTTGTCATTGTTTTTTTCAATGCGCTGCCGTGTGGTGTAGGGCATATAAATCATGCGTTCTTCACGATCTCCACCACTATCTTGAAAGACCCCCACCACACGAAACATCACGTTTCCTATATCCAAATATTTCCCAATAGGATTTTCCTTTTTAAAAAGATCTTCGGCTACAAGTCTTCCTATAACAATAACTTTGGTCCGCTCAATCAGATCCCTTTGATTGATATACCGTCCATCCATCAAAATGGTTTTTTCCACTTTTTGATGTCCCGGTGCCACAGCACGGGTGGTGTAATTGTCGGATTCATTTTTATACTTTACAATCGCCCCTCTACTGATTCGAGGAGTAATATCTTCTAGGTAAAAGGGGAAATTGGCTTTGATATCGGCAAGATCAGTATTGTCAAATTCAATACGGCGGTCTTTTTTGAATCCTTTATAGGCCTTGGTTGTTTTTCCAGGGAAGAGGAATAGCGCATTGGTAGAATCGTCTGTGAAAAACTCCGCAAAGGTATTTTTCAGTCCATTACCTAGTCCAAAGAGCATGATGAAAATAAAAATCCCAAGGGCAACGGTAAAGCCCGACAAAAATGTACGGAGTTTGTTTTTCCGTATCGTTTCAAATATCTCTTGCCAACGATCGCTGCTAAACATGAGTGGAAGCTAAGTCTTGTTTCACTTTTTTATCCTCTACGATCACACCGTCTTTAAGCGTTACAATACGTTTGCACATCTTCGCGATGTCTAGTTCGTGAGTCACTACTAAAATAGTTTTTCCTTCTTCGTTGATTTTTTGAATCAAGTCCATCACCTCATAGGAGGTTGTGGTATCC
>CALITN010000111.1 GCA_938041595.1 uncultured Flavobacteriaceae bacterium
GCCAAATGCGTACGGATAAATTCTCGTAGCTCCATCGTAATGGCCTCCCATTCGACCATCTCATATTTGGTAATAGAGATGTAGTTGGTGTCGATGAATATTTCTTTGACAAAATGAAAATGGAAAAGCGCCTTCGCCAAAGGAGCGTCATTGGTATCGTCAATACTTTTGAATTCTTGCAGCTCTTCTACCAACATTTTGTTGGCTACAAATTTCATCACTGCAGGATTGGGCGTTTGTTCAGCATATACGGTGATGGGAACTTGTTTGGCGGCCAATTGGTCGGTAACAATGTCTCCGCCATCATTGAGATAATTCTGTAGTTGTTCAGCCACTTCGGTGAGCACATCTTCCCATTCCAAAATGTTAAAACGTTCAATTTTGATTTCTGTATTTTCCAAAGCCACTGATTTTACAAATGGTAAATAGAAGAGTTGTTGGGCTAGGGGCGCTTCTTTGGCTTCGTCAATAGTATTGAAATGAAATGATTTTTGAAAAGGGAGTGGGGGTTGCACGGAGAACTGGGCAATGGCATTTCCCTTTTTGCATCTTCCTTGAACAGTATAGCGACTCATTTTTCTTTTTTTTCAAAATTACAAAAGTTAGGAGGATTAGCCCACTAGCAACTGTCCTTAAAAAACCCTAGATTTAGTAAAAAAAGAGATGCTTTTAAAAACAGTTCGTGGATTTACTCCTGAATATGGTTCGGAATGCTTTATTGCCGAAAACGCTACTTTGATTGGGGAGGTTCGTATGGGGTCTCAATGCTCTGTGTGGTTTCAAGCAGTGGTTCGGGGAGACGTCAATCGTATCCAAATTGGAGATCGCGTCAATATTCAAGACGGAGTGGTTATCCATGGTACTTTTGAAACCGCTGCCACAACCATTGGGAATGATGTCTCCATTGGTCATAATGCCTTGGTGCATGGATGTACCATAGAAGATAAAGTCCTAATTGGGATGGGAAGCATCATTATGGATCATTGTGTGATAGGGAAGGGTAGTGTAATTGCTGCGGGAAGTGTGTTGCCAAAAAACACGCAAGTACCCCAAGGGAGTGTCTATGCAGGGGTTCCAGCCAAATTCTTAAAGCCTACTTCAAAAGAACTAATGGAAGGCGAAATAGAGCGCATTGCACGAAATTACATCACCTATTCTTCTTGGTTTACTCAACAATAAGAAAAAAAAACTGCTTCTAAGGAAGCAGTTTTTTAATAAGAGTGTGAATTCTTAGAATCCTAATTCAGTTTTAACGGCAGTCATCAAGTCAGTGCCTTTGGCCATGATCACGCTTCCACCAGCAGAAGAATCCAAAACATAGTTGAATCCTTGGGCAGCAGCTACCTTTTCGATTGCTGTACGGGCCTTTTCATACAAAGGGCGCATCATTTCGACCTGCTTTTTCTGAAGGTCTTGAGCAGCTTGTTGACGGAATTGCTCCAATGATTGTTGGATCCCTTCCAGTTCCGTACGACGTTTTTGATTAATAATCTCTGTTTGATTTTCTGCGTCCGCAGCGTAAGTTTGTGCTTTGGTTTGATATTCTTTAACAGAGTTTTCCAAATCCGTTGAATAGGTTTTTTCCAATTCTGAAATTTCTTTTTGGGCGGCGATTACTTCAGGCATCTCACTGATAAGTTTTTGAACTTCAATGTGAGCGACTTTGCTTTGTGCCATACATACGGTAGCAACCATAAGTAATGCCACGGTAAAAAGTTGTTTCAAGTGTTTCATAATTTATTGTTATTGAGGGGGCTGTTAATTCTCGATTTTTTCTTTTAAGGCTTTTAGTTTTTCTTTTCGGGCCTTCAGCTTTTGCTGTGCGTTGATTCTTTTAAGAACCAAATCGCTAATATCGTAATTTTTTGAAGAATACAACATAACAATATCGGCAGATCTGTCAAAAATGTAGTCGTATTTTTTTTCTCGGGCAATGGTACGTACGACAGTAAGTACTTGGTCTTGAATGGGCTTTAGCAAAAGGTTACGTTGGGTAATTCGATCGCCTCGTGGACCAAACCGCTTTTCTTGTAAGCTGACAACCTCTCCAGCAAAATCTCTAATTTCCAATTCACGGTCGGCAATCAGCTCTGGGGTAAGTAGCACACGCTCAGCATTTAATTGATCCTGGAGTTGCTTTAATTCAATTTTTTTTAGTTCAATTTCTTTTTTCCACGCTTCAATTCTTTGGTCCAAGAGAAGGCTGGCTTTTTTGTATTCAGAGATATTTTCTAAGATAATATCCATATCAATATAACCCACACGCGCTCCACGTTGTGCCTCGACAGGGCTAACTGCGAGCAGACAAAGCAAAAGAAAAGGGATTAAAGGGCGCATAATCAATATGTTTAGTACTTAGATAACGTCAAAACAAGCGTTATATTTTAGAAGTTCTGTCCAATAATAAAATGCGTTTCCCAACCATTGGGTAAACTGGAGTTTGGATCGGCATTATCGAAGCCATATCCAAAGTCAATTCCTAGCAGTCCAAAAGCCGGCATAAAAATTCGAACTCCCGCCCCTGCGGAGCGTTTGGACTCAAATGGATTAAAGGCACGGAAGCTGTCATAGCCGTTTCCAGATTCTAAAAAGGTCAGGGCATAGATCGAAGCTGAGGGCTTCAGCGTTACGGGATATCGAAGTTCTAGAGAAAATTTATTGTAAATAATGGAACCGTCTCTACTGGAAAGCGATTGGTTTTCATAACCACGGAGGGCAATATTCTCTCTCCCATCCATGGCAAAATTAGCCATACCATCACCACCTAAATAAAAACGCTCAAACGGAATGTAGCCACGGTCTTGATTGTACGCACCGATAAACCCAAAATCTGCTTGCGTTTTAAGCACCAGTTTTCCAATCAACTGGGTGTACCAGGTTCCATTAAATTTCAGTTTGTAGTATTCCAGCCAACGAAAACGTTCTTGATCTACTTTGTCTTGGAGCACATTTCCTTGAAGATCTTGATATTCGGCTTGGTTTTCCAAGTCTGCATAATCAATATCGCTAAAAAGCGAATAGGGAGGAGTAAATTTAGCACTGATGGAAAAAGTAGACCCTCCAGTTGGGAATATCGGGTTGGTGTAGGTGTTATTACGTGAGAGCGCAATAGTATAGGTCAGGTTGCTGGCCTCTCCATCTCCAAAAGTAAACAAGCCTGTGTAGTAATTGTTTAGGTTGTAATATTGATAGGCCAGGGATTGGGAAAGGGTAAAAAAGTCATCAGGAACTTTGAGTCGTCGGGCCAAACCTACTGAAATTCCAGAAATTTCGAAAGATTGGCTTTTATCCGCCCGACGGGTAAAAAAGTCGTAGCGAAACTGATTGGTGTGGGATAATGATGTTGAAAATTGTACGGGTTGTCTCCCACCCAGCCATGGTTCTGAAAAGCTAAAACTGTAAGTACTATAAAATTGACTTGCTTGCAAACGAAGGGCTAGACTTTGCCCATCCCCCATAGGAAGCGGCTTATATGCTTTTTTATTCCACAGATTCCGCATGGAAAAGTTGTTGAAAGACAGCCCAAGGGTTCCGATAAAACCACCACCGCCATAACCTCCTTGCAATTCAATCTGGCTGGCACCAGATTCTACCAACCCAAGTTCAATATCTACAGTACCGTTATTGGGATCTACATTTTTAAAGTTTGGAGAGATTTGTTCCGCATCGAAAAATCCAAGTTGCCCGAGCTCTCGTACTGTTCGAACCACCTTGTCTTTGCTGTAGAGCTCACCCGGTTTGGTTCGCAGTTCACGGAAGATAACATGATCATTAGTTTTGTCATTTCCGACCACTGAAATTTTATTAAAGCGGGCTAACTTCCCTTCTGTAACCCGAATTTCCATGTCAATAGTGTCGTTTTCAGCACTGACTTCAACGGCATTGATATTGGAAAACAAATATCCGTTGTTCTGATAGAGATTCGATAAATCGTTGGCATCGGGTTTCTCATCCTGAATACGTTCCTTTAGAAGCACTCCGTTGTAGGGGTCTCCTGGAGCAATCCCCAACACACGGTTAAGCTGGTCATTGGTATAGGCAGAATTCCCTAAATAACTAATATCCCCAAAGTAGTAGCGGTTTCCCTCTTGTATTTTTAGCTGTATAGCCATTGACTTATCCTCGATAGAGATAATCGAGTCCGTAATGATTCGAGCATCACGATAGCCTTTTTCTTTGTAGAAATCGATTAGATTTTGCTTGTCTTCTTCATATTCTTTGACAATAAACTTTGATTTTTTCCAGAAGCGAAGGGGGAATTTCTTTTTTGTTTTTTTCAACTTCTGACGCAACTTGATGGCTCCAAAGACTTCGTTGCCCTCAAAGTCAATGTCTTTTATCTTCACTGGAGATCCTCGATCCACTTTCACCACCATTTTTAGGTTGTTGGTACCCGGTACCGTGTCATCCGGAATGGTGTTTAGGGTTACTTTGGTGTTGAGGTAACCGTTTTTCTTGTATTTGTTGACAATATAATTTTTGGTATTGGTCAAAAAACTTTCGGAAAGTTTTTTTCCGGCTGTCAGTTCGGTTTCTTTAATGATGATTTCGGCTTTGCTTTTCCGAAGCCCTTCAATCTTTACATCGCTGAGAGTAGGAAGTTCTTTGATTTCAAGTTGCAGGTCAATCTTGTCTCCCTCTACTCGGGTTACGTAAAAATTGATATCACTAAAGAATTCCAATTTCCACAGTTTGTTGATCACTTTACTGATGTCTTCACCGGGCACTTGGATGGTTTGGCCTTTTTGAAGACCGCTATAGGAAATAACGGTTTTGGCGTTGTAGGTTTTGAGTCCTATGACTTCAATACTGTCAATCATGTAGCGTTTTCCCTTTTCAAAAGTGCTGGTTTGTCCCAATAGGGAACTGCTTCCAAAGAAGAATACAAGGGTGGTTACAAAAAAGGTTTTGAAAAAGAGCTTATGCATTAATTTGTGCGCTGGTTTTACCAAATCTTCGTTCGCGTTGCTGATAATTTAGAAGGGCTGAATGGAGACTTTTTTCGCGGAAATCGGGCCAAAAAACATCCGTAAAATACAATTCTGCATAGGCGATTTGCCAAAGTAAAAAGTTACTAATGCGTTGTTCCCCGCTCGTGCGTATAAGTAAGTCAACATCTGGTAGTTGTTGGGTGTAAAGATGTTCATTTAAAGCCGATTCGTCAATATCTTCGGGCGAAATTAAGTTATTTTTAACGAGTTCACTCAGTTTTTTTGTAGCAGACACGATTTCTTGCCGTGCTCCATAGCTCAGCGCTAGGGTCAGGGTCATGTTGGTATTATTGGCTGTTTTATTGATTACGTGTAGCAATTCGTCTTGAACGCTTTGTGGCAGCGTTTCAATTTGACCAATAGCTTGTAGTTTGATGTTGTTTTCTAACATTTTTTCAAACTCACTGCGAAGTGATTGAACCAATAATCGCATCAGTGTTCCAATTTCTTCCTCGGGACGCTGCCAGTTTTCTGTAGAAAAAGCATATAAGGTCAGGTGTTGAATCCCCAATCGTGCGGATTCTTCCACAATGGCACGAACGGACTGTACGCCGTTTTTATGTCCAAAAAGCCTGTTTTTACCCTTCTCTGCTGCCCAACGCCCGTTTCCATCCATTATGATGGCTAGGTGTTTCGGGAGTTTTTCTAGGTCCAATGCGCCTTTCATCTCTTTTCTTTACAGTAACACGGTAGGTCGCCAAAGGTAAATGAAATTGTCAAGCCAGAAAAAATATACCAATCATTATTAGTGAAGTCTCCATAGCGCGCAAAATCGAACTCTTCAACAGGGGTGCTTCCGTCCAAATTGTCCGTTAAGGCGTAGCGTAAGCCAACTTCAAATCCGAGCACCACAAGGGGGCTGGGGTTTGTTTTGAATCCAACGACAATGGGGATGGCCATTTTTTGTTCGCCGTCATACTCAATCTGTTCCGCAGGAGGGGGGCCATTGAAGTAAAAAAGATTGTAATCCACATAGCTAAGACCCAAAAAAATGTAGGGGGAGAAATCTGGGGTGCCTGTATGGAGATTGAAATCCACAAAATTAATTTCTACCCCCAAGCTAACTTCATTGACATTATTTTTAAAGCGATAGGCACGCGAAAAACGATTGAGATCGTTGGCCTTATAGTCACTGCCGATCAAGGTAGAATTGATGGCGCTGAATCGCAGGGAGTAGCGTGTGGTGATATTCCATTTGTAGACTATCCCAAAAGCAGGACTGTTAGGGTAAAGAAAATAGGAAGGCCCCACGTCGCCTCGGTAATTACTGGCTCCCAAAAAAGGCCCTACCTCATGATATTGGGCAATGGATAGTTGGGACTGACACAGGAAAA
>CALITN010000112.1 GCA_938041595.1 uncultured Flavobacteriaceae bacterium
ACAGAACTAGAAACGGGCATTTCTAGCATTTGATTGAAGTCACAGTCGTACAAAAAACCGTCATAGCTTACGGACAAGGTATTGGTGCACATCACTTGGGACACAGCCGCTGGATTAAAGGCTTCTACTAGGGCAGACATATAATCTTCATAATTTTCTGAAGCCAAGAGATAGTCCAAAAACCGACTAATCGGGAGATTGGTCAGGGCAAACAACTGATTGAAAACGATACCGAAATCTTCTTGAAGGGCTTTTTTAAAGTCATGTTCTAGAGCTGCTTGATCCCCGGGGAGAAATGCTCCAGCTGGGTTATAAACCAAATCAAGCTGTAAGCCAGACCCCTCCTTTCCATAGCCCAATTCGTTCAGCACTTGCAGGGCTTCGATGGACTGTCCAAAAACCCCTTCTCCGCGTTGGCGGTCTGTTTTTTCGCGTTTATAAAAAGGCAGAGAAGACACCACATGCACCCCGTGCTGAGCAAAAAAAGCAGGAAGTTCTTTATAGCTTTTATTGGATCGTAAGATGGTCAGGTTGGAACGCACGATCAAATCCTGAACCCCTCGCTTTTGGGCTTCGGTCACAAACCATCGAAAGTCAGGATGCATCTCGGGTGCACCTCCCGTTAAATCCAGAGTGTGGATCTCAGTTGAGGAGAGCAACTCCAAACATTTTTCAAGAATCTGACGGCTCATTTTTTCCTTTCGATCGGGGCCGGCATCCACATGGCAGTGTGCACAAACTTGGTTGCACATATAGCCCATATTGAGCTGGAGAATTTCCAAGCCTTTGGGCTTAAGGGGTGGCAGCTGATGCTGCTGCAACTGGGCTTCAAAAGTCGGCAAAGAACCTTCGGCAAAAGGCCCAGCTGAAAGCTGTGCGCGTTGGGTAGCGGTTTGTGCCAAAGGATTGGAACGGGCACGCAGAGATTGTTTCATCTACATACTGAGTTTGTCGTGAAGTCCCATCATTTGCACTCCATGCGCTAGGGTTGCCCCACTTTGAATCGCAGCACCGACATGAACCGCTTCCATCATTTCTCCTTTGGAAATACCGCGTTGCAGCCCGTCTTTGGTATAGGCATCAATACAGTAAGGACAATGCACCACGTGGGCCACCGCCAAGGCAATTAGTGATTTTTCACGGGCCGAAAGGGCTCCTTCTTCAAATACAGCATTATAGTATTCAAAAAATTTGGCCCCTACTTCAGGACTCCAGTCGCTAATGTTTTTAAACTTTGATAAATCTTCGGGTTGATAATAGCTCTTCTTCATGCCTTAAAGAAATAAAAATAGGATGATCTCCCCAAGAAAGAAAGCCTATTTTATCTTTTGAGCTGTTTTTTGAGTCCCGAAAGGCTTTTTCGTTGATTTTCCAAAGCGTCCAGATAGTTTCGGGTGTATTGATATTGTTTCTCCAGTAATGCATCCTCTTTATCCAAAAAAGCAATTTGATTTTCAGTTTCCATATGCCACTGTACCCCTTGAGGAGACCCTTCACCCGTTAACAGCCAATGCGCGTCGATTCCAAACTCCATCACTAACTTGGAAAGAACCGTGGAATTGAGAGGTGTTTTCTTATTGGATCCCGTAAAGTTTCCATAGGTAATCCCCAACTTTTCAAAGAAAGCGTGCTTGGAGAATGGAACTGCTTTACAAATTCAACGGTTAAAAAGGCGCTGAATTTTGTATTTTGAGCAGCATGGAATGGCTGCTCGTTTTTTGTAAAAACCCAATTCCCGGTCAGGTGAAAACCCGCTTGGCCAAAACTATTGGTGAAACGGCGGCAGCTGCCGTGTATGAACAATTATGCAGCCATACCCGTCACGTGCTCCATTTTTGGGGGGGAGCTGTGGCGGTGTTTCACGCAACAGCTCCCCATTACCAAAATCCATGGAAACAAAATGACTGGCGGCAAAAAACACAGCGCGGTCATGATCTTGGAGAACGGATGCAGCATGCCATCAGCTGGGCCTTTGCCCAAGGCGCCTCAAAAGTATGCCTTATTGGTTCGGACCTGTGGACACTCACTCCTACCGACCTTGAAGACGCTTTTAAGGCCTTGGACGATCATCCCATTGTGTGGGGTCCCGCCACCGATGGTGGATACTATCTCATCGGTCTGACCCAACCCCAACCAGAACTGTTTCACAACCTTCCCTGGAGCCAACCAGACCTCCTCAAGAAAAGCCAAGAACGCCTTCCCCAGCTTTCCCAATTCCACCTGCGTCAACAAAACGATATTGATACCCTAGAAGACCTCAAAGCCCATCCTGAGCTATATCCTCTCTAGCACTCTCCAATCCTCATTCCTCATTCATAATTCCTCATTCTGCATTCTGCAATCTGCAATCCTCATTCCTCATTCTCCAATTCTCATTCGCAATTCTAAATTAATTTGAATAGTTTCGTAGTGCTATGAGCACCCTTCAACAACAGATCACGGCCGCTGCTGACTTTGTACAGCAGCGGGGCCTTCCCACCACCCCTTTCGGGATCGTTTTGGGAACAGGCTTAGGGGCCTTAGCCGAGGCATTGGATATAATTCATAGCATTCCCTATGAAGCCATCCCTCATTTTCCGAGAGCGACGGTAGAATCGCACCAGGGGCGGCTCATTTATGGGCGTTTGGAAGGCCAGCCGATGTGGGTTTGCCAGGGGCGTTTCCATCGCTATGAGGCCTATAACTATTTTCAAATCACCTTTCCTGTCCGGGTGCTTCATGCCCTTGGCGTTCAGCAGTTACTGCTCAGCAATGCCGCAGGGGCCATCAATCTTAGCTATGCCAAAGGGGAGTTGATGCTCCTTAAAGATCATATTTTCCTACAGGGCGGCTCTCCGCTAGCCGAGGCGGGTGTTGCATCGCTTGGTCCTCGCTTTGTTGATATGAGTCAGCCCTACGACCTTAGCTGGCGAGAGCAGTTTAGGGCGATTGCCCAAGCTCAAAACCAAAGGCTCCATCAAGGGGTATATGCGGCAGTGGTGGGGCCTCAACTGGAAACCGCCGCCGAATACCGCTATTTAAAAACCATTGGGGCCGATGCCGTTGGCATGTCCACCGTTCCCGAAGTCATTGTAGCACGACAACTTGAAATGCAGGTACTGGCCTGTGCTGTTCTGACTGATGTCTGCGACCCCGATCAACTGGCTCCTATTGATATTTCCGATATATTCACCCAAGCCAAACGCGGCGAAGAGCGATTGCTTGCGCTACTCAAAGCATGGCTTCAAAAACACCCTCGCTAATGGCGTACTTAGACACCACCCATGATGTGTATAAAGCAGCGGCGCTGCGTCCTGACGTAGGACTGTGCTGCACCACCACCCCTATTTGGCAATTCCCAGGCTTGCAGATTCCTACTATTATGCAGGAAATGAACTACGGCTGCGGAAGCACCGTCCATCCCCGCGACTTAGTCAACAACCCCAAAATCCTCTATGTCGGTGTTGGGGGCGGTATGGAATTGCTTCAGTTTTCGTATTTCTCTCGTCAAAAAGCTGGAGTGGTAGGCATTGATGTAGTCGATGAAATGCTCACCGCTAGCCGGAATAATTTTAAAATTGCTGCCGAACAAAACGATTGGTTCGATCCGTCTTTTGTAGCACTCAAAAAAGGAGACGCCTTGCAACTACCCGTTGCCGATAGCAGTATCGATGTGGCGGCACAAAATTGTCTGTTCAATATTTTCAAGCAAGAAGAACTCAAACAGGCCTTGGCTGAAATGTACCGGGTGCTGAAGCCGCACGGCCGACTGGTGATGAGCGACCCCACCTGCGAACAACCCATGAATGAAAGCCTTCGCGATGACGAACGTCTGCGGGCCTTATGTCTTTCGGGTGCGATCCCTCTAGAAGAGTATTTGCGACTTTTGACCGAAGTAGGCTTTGGCACCTTGGAAGTCCGCGCCCGGCGCCCCTACCGTATTTTGGACCCTGCACACTACCCAACTGAAGAAAGAATTTATATCGAGAGTGTGGAAGTCTGTGCCCTCAAAGACCCGATGCCGGAGGATGGCCCTTGTATTTTCACTGGAAAAAGTGCCATTTATTACGGCAGCGAAGACTATTTTGACGACCAGAAGGGGCATGTACTGCTCCAAAACCAACCTTTGGCCGTCTGCGACAAAACGGCTGCTAAACTCGCTGCTTTGGGTCGCTCTGACCTTTTTATTTCCGAAGCAACATTCCACTACGATGGCGGGGGCTGCTGTTAAAATACTGGGGCTTTTCCTGCTCGCCGCGGGATTGGCACAACCCCTTCATGCGCAGGGCAAAAGCCGGCATGACCTCTGGGAAAGTCAACTGCAAAAATTTGTTTCCAAAGACGGAAAGGTCAACTATAAGGCTTGGGGTAAAGACCGCAATGCCTTGGATAATTATATAGCCATTTTAGCCGAAAATCCCCCCACAGAAAACAGCATTAAAAATGACCTGCTAGCCTATTGGATCAATGCTTACAATGCCTTGACAGTACAATTGATTCTCGATCATTATCCCATCGAAAGCATCAAAGACCTATCCAAACCCTGGAGTCGAACGGTCTTTACCGCGGCGGGTGTTTCCTATTCCCTGGGAGATATCGAACACGAAATTCTTCGCAAACAAGACGAAAAAAGAATTCACTTTGCCATCAATTGTGCCTCAGCTTCTTGTCCAAAGCTCTATCGTTCTGCCTTTAAAGGAGCCCAACTGGAATACCAATTGGAAACGGTCACTCGAGCGTTTTTTCATGACCCCAGTAAAAATAGTTTTGAGTCTGACGCGATTCACCTTTCCAAAATCCTACTCTGGTTTATAAAAGATTTTGGTTTTAAAAAAGAAAAACTCGCCTTTCTGTCGCGCTATAGCCCAGTGCCGCTAGACAGCAATGTTCGAATTCGCTACCTCCCTTATGACTGGTCACTCAACGAATAGTCCGCAGCTATCCATCGTGGTGCCTGTTCGTAACGAACGTAGGCTGTTGCCACAACTGCTTCGGCAAATTCCCCGCAAAAAAGAGTTTGAGTTGATTGTGGTGGATGGACAAAGCACCGACGGCAGTCAAGAATATCTAAACAGCCAAAAACAAGTCCGGCTTATTTCTTCAAAGCCAGGCCGAGCTGTCCAACAAAATCGAGGCGCCCAAGACGCCAAAGGCTCCTATTTGCTTTTTTTACATGTCGATAGCCAACTACCGACCCAAGCCTGGGATGCGCTTTCCATAGCAATGCGCCAAGGGGTCGCGGCCGCTTGTTTCCGACTGGCCTTTGACGCTTCGCATCCACTGTTGAAAATAGCGGCCTACGGCAGTCGCTGGTCGCATCTTCTTTTTCGCGGAGGGGATCAAGGGCTTCTGGTTCGCAAAGAATTATTTCATCAACTAAAGGGCTTTGACGAACGCTATACGGTATGCGAAGACTTGGAATTGATTCGGAAACTCCAACGAAACAGTGGGCTGCAAATACTTCCTGCCACCTTAACGACCTCTGCAAGACGCTTTTTAAAACAGGGGGTAACACGAACACTTTTTCATTTTCGTATAGTTCATTTCTTACATTGGTGCCATGTCAAACCGAAATATCTCAGTAGCTACTACCAAAGATGGGTGGGGTAATCATCAACCCACATTCAAATAATAGGACATATTAAAGCTCAGTCCAAACAAAAAAACTAACTTTAAGTATATGAATGCATCCCCACTTATCATTGTAGGCAATGGAATTGCCGGAACGACTCTAGCAAGGGAAATTCGTAAAAAAAGTACGCGACCCATTCTTTTGATTTCGGAAGAACACCCCTATTTCTTTTCCCGAACGGCATTGATGTATGTTTATATGGGGCATCTTACTTTTGAACACACCCAACCCTACGCATCTGATTTTTGGAAACAAAACAACATCAGCTTACTGCAAGACCGGGTCACAGGTTTTGATGCCCAAAAAAAAGAAATTTTTCTCGCCAAAGGAGATATACTCCCCTATGAAGATTTGGTTTGGGCTGTGGGTTCCCGTTCCAACCGTTTCGGCTGGCCCGGAGAACAAGCAAGGCGTGTGCAAGGCCTTTACCACAAACAAGATCTCGATCAATTAGAAGTTTGGTCGCCCGAAATCAAAGAAGCCGTCCTCGTTGGGGGTGGGTTGATCGGTATCGAATTGGCCGAAATGCTCCACAGTCGTGGCAAAAAAGTACACTTTTTAGTTCGGGAAAACAGTTTTTGGAATCGTGTACTGCCCAAGGAAGAATCCGCCCTGCTGAACGAACACATTCTCCAACACGGAATTGATCTCCGATTGAATACCGAACTCGAACGCATCGAAACAGACGATCAAGGCAATGCCATTGCGGTAGTCACTTCCGAAGGGAAGAACATCTCGTGTCAATACGTCGGACTGACAGCCGGAGTTACGCCCAACATCGACTTTTTAAAAGACAGCAGCCTGAACTGCAACCGGGGGATCTTGGTCAATCGTTTTTTGGAGACCAACCTCCCACATGTCTATGCTATTGGG
>CALITN010000113.1 GCA_938041595.1 uncultured Flavobacteriaceae bacterium
GATATACAACAATTCCCGAACGATTGTAAATGGTTACGGATCGGCTTGTGTGATGTTCCAAACCTTGAATTTCCCAATAATCATTTCGACCGTCGGCATTGGGGGAGATGGCATTAGGGATTCGCAGAGGGGTCCAGAAAAGCTTTATGGGGTTCGTGTAAGACCCTGGATCGCACCGATCGGTAGGGGAACGATAGAACACCCGAAAGGCATAATTGGCCATTTGTGAATTGGGGTTATTAATCTTTAGCCCAACAGACGTAATCTCAAAATCAATTCCAAGTGCTTCTATCGATTGCCATTTACCAATGCCTGTTAGGGGGTTATACTCAGTACTAAATTCCCATCGTGTGATCGTCTCAACCGCGCCGATCAGAGGTAATTCAAGTGCCGATCCTAAAACAATTGGGAGCGATTTCTCCAACGAAAACACCCCCAAGGCCGGGCTCGCCTCCAAAAAATCATATTGTTGGTTCGCATCAGCATCCAAGGGCTCTTGATAGCCCCCCTGGTTCAGTACCATCCCATTAGTCCCTACAAGAATTGGTAAATCTCCAAGCTGACCGTCTCCATTCAAGTCTGTAAAGCCTGCTTCTATTACATCAAAACAATGATCACCATCACTATCCAAATCAAAAGCATTTGGAAGGCCATCCGCATCCAAATCTGTTGCTCCCTCTACAGTGTCTAAAATTCCATCATTATCATCATCCAGATCAATTGAATCGGGCACTCCATCCGAATCGTTATCTAAAACAGAGGGTGAAACCTCCCCGAGTACTGTTGTGGTCGAAGTACCTGAATCTATACCTTCACCAGTACCCGAACTTACGGAGGTAATACTACTATCTGTAAGGGTTGTCGAGGTTGGAGCCGTGAGGGGCGAGCTCGTCCCCGATGATGAGAGAGTATCACTAGAAGATAGGGTAGGATTATCATCATCCAAAGTCGTTACAGAAAGGGTTTGATCCGACACGCTGTAAGGAACTGGGCCAGAACTATTTGATATGGTGATTGTTGAAACAACATCACCGTCATCTTCAGTATCGGGTACCCCAGCCAAAGGAACAGTCTGAGGAATATTCCAATTCAATCGAGTAAATAGCAACTGTGAAACCGTACTACTTAATTCGGTCGCATCGCTCAAAAGTATTGAGAAAATAAGATCTGCTGAGGGTTCAGCATCCAATACTACTGTAAAACTAGTTGTGCTGCTCGTCTGCTCTAAAACAGTAGAACTTGGAGCCGTTACTGTAAACCCGGGGATGTCATTGTCTTGAATTTGCAAACTGTAAACAGTATCCGCTAGAGAATCAAAACAATCATCACTCATACCATCGTTCACACTCAGAGTCAAATTCACAGGCATGGTGCCATCTACGATCGTATCGTCAATAGCAGTAACCGTTCCCGATTGTGTGTTACTCCAATTGATTGTTGTAAAAGTAAACTGTGTTGGGGAGACCACTGCCTCAGTTATAGAATTGAGCGTAGCATCAATCACTACGGTAGCGGAAGGTTGATCGGATAAGCTAATTCCAAAACTAGAATTTGCTCCCCCTTCCATCAGTGTAAGTGTGGGATCGACCAATGTCAAACCTGAATTGATTATATACAAAAAAGCGGTGTCAGAAGCTGTAGTACATTGATACTCTGGGGAACTAATCACCACTCGGTAGCTTTTTCCATCCAATGAAATGGGAGGTGTTGTTAGGGTTAAAACTGAAGAAGCTACCCCTGAGTAAATCCCCGAATTGGTCAGATTCGTCCAAGTTCCACCCGTTGCTTCTTGCCATTGATAGATGCTATTCGAAGCAGTAGTGGTCGCTGTAAATTGAGTAGAATCACCCAAACAGATGTATTGATCGACGGGAGATACTACAAAACGAGGAACCACTGAAGCTTCTTGAAAGTCAAATATCGTATTACTGTTAGCATCCATTGGAGTTAAATACCCCCCTTGCCCAATCACTAAACCGTCTATATCTACCGTAACAGGACTGGTTCCAAGAAAATCATCCCCATCCGGGTCGCTAAAACCCGCCTCCAAAACATCAATACAACCATCCTGATCACTATCACCATCAAAATAGTCCGCTATGGGATCCAAATCGGACGTCAGATAATAATACTCCAGTGATACCTCAGCCATAAAGGTGGAGTCAGAAGCTGTGTTTGTTGCTATATGCTTAAACTGAACCTCCGTTACATCATTGGATTTAAAATAAAAACGAGGCGATGCAACCACACCACTCCATTTAAAGTAAATTGCTTCAGAACTGAAACGATTGACACCTGATTCGTAAATACCGTCTAAGTCAGTATCCACTAAGAGTTCTCCTGCCGGGTCAACCAGCGTGATTGTTTTTCCCAAATCATTGTTGTTGAACTGTGGTAAACTAATTAAAAAGGTCTCCTCACTGGAGCGTGTATTGGAAGCGGTGTTTACTTCTTGTAAGAAGAAATTCATCCGATCCAAAATGGAAGTACCATTGTATTCAACATTGTAATGAATAGAGACCGTTCCTGAAGGCAAAAAGGAAGTCAATATTCCACTGCTATCCCCTGTAAGGGTTCCGGAACTGAGACTCGTACTTCCATTCAAAGGGGTTGCAGTACTGCCGTCATTAAAGGTAACAGTAGGAGTAATAAGATTCGTGAAATCCACTACAGTATCTCCGAGAGACTCTACCCTGTTGAGAATACCATCATTATCTATATCCAAATCAAGGTTGTCAACCACGCCATCTCCGTCGGTGTCACTCGGACAAACGGGGGTGTAAAAAACTTGAGATGCAATCGTTTTTGAAGCACAGGAAATCGTGCCTTCCACATAGTATTTACTGTAAACATTAGAAGCTGTAATGGTAGATACCCCTGTACCCACATTCATCCACATTTCCAATACAATATGAAAGCCTTTCCATTGAAAACTATCAAATGAAGAAGCGTTGGCTATTCCCAAAATAGAATTACTGGAACAGTTACCGATTGTAGGGTCTATAAACGAATCAATTTCGACCAAAGGCGGAGTGGGAAAACCAGAATAAAAAGAGCCGGAAGTCGCACTTCCATTTTGATTGAAAAAAGACAAATACAATTCCCCTGATGAAAAAACACTCACATTACCATCAAGACCCGATAGTTTATAGGTTACATAGTTTGTCTGACCTGTCACTGCATTAGGGCCATCCAGTATAACCCCTCCAGAAAAAGTAGGTGAGGTAAAACCCGTATTGATATTGTCCTGATCCGAAAAAATAATGGTGTCACTTACTTTCGCCACTACCGTAACATAACCATTAAATGAAGCCCCTCCAATCTCTGAAATATTGGGTACATTATCCACGTCAATTATACTCGTACAAGACAAAGGTGGCACAAAAAACATACCCTGATTGGCATTGCCCCCATAACTAATTCCTTGGTAAGCATAACTATCTTTGGAAGTACGAACATATAAATTTTCATTTGCTGTATATTGAGCATCATCTATTTCAAGATATTCTCCTGCGTTAAGGGTTGCAGAAGCGGTAGGACTTCCATTAATAAACACATCCGTCCCATCAACCGATGCCACAATGATGGCATTGTCCCAATCCGAAATTCCTGTGGGTTCTCCTTGTACAAAAATATACTCTTTCCCAATTTTATCAACCCCAACAATCTGATCCACACCGTGGTCTCTTCCTGTAGTACCCCCCATGGTTCCGTTGGTTGACCCCACATTAACTGCAATATCTTTACTCGATTGGATACGAGCACCAATCAAACCATCTGAATTTTGAGCAGGGCGTGGCAGAGAGGCATGGGAAACTCGGAGAGCAACGATATAACTCTCGTTTTTGTTAAGATTAATGGTGAAGCTGGTCGATCCAAGACTACTTGCAGAAGGTTCAATCTGAATATTGGGATCTAAATCACTAAAGGTGATTTCAGTATTGTTCTCCGTAGCCAATACCGATGCAAATGTCATATAATTCGAGTCTGTAGCGGCCACTGGGTTGGTAAAGCCACCCGCTCTAAATTCTTTCCCTAAAGCGGCTACCCCTTTACTTACAAAAGCTCCAGCTTGTGCCTGACCGCTGCCACCCGCTCGATATCGAATGGCCGTAAATATATTTTCCGAGGCTTCTACCAAATAGCCCTTATCAGTAGTGATGGTTCCTGTATCACTACTGGGTACAAATAATTGACCAAAACTTGTAGCCAATTGATAAATCCAAGGGGAGGTTCTCGATACTTGACTTACAACGGCGCTGGTCGACGACTGACCAATAGGCTGAATAGTGACCGTTACCATACTACTAATCGGCGTGGATATGTACATGAATTGTTCATTAGGGACCGAATTGCCACCGGCAGCAGACAATGGGGGTATGTAATGAATTTTACTTAGCTGTCCGTAAGCAACAACACCAAATAATAAGGCAAAAACAAGTGGATTCGAAAAATACCTAAACATAGTATACATCAAATGTACGCATTCTGAGACTTCCGTAAAGGAATCATCCAATCCCGAAAATTGTATATATTTAGGAATTCAAAAAGGATCCATGGAGACGATTATTAATTATTTTGAAACGATTCCTTCTTTGCACCGAAGTTTAATTTTAGTTAGTGGATTAACCCTTTTTTGGGTTTTGGAAGGAGCGGTTCCCTTATTCAAAAGGGACTATAAAAAATGGCATCATGCACTGCCCAACTTATTTTTTACCCTTACCACAGTAGTAATCAATTTTCTACTAGCATTCTTGCTCCTAAACACCTCAGACTGGGTCGTTGCCCATGAGTTTGGCGTTTTGTATTGGCTTCCAGAAATGCCTTTTTGGATGTTTGTTTTACTTGGTATCATGCTGCTGGATTTGATTGGGGCCTATGCCCCTCATTTTGTAGAACATCGCATCAAAGTACTTTGGATGGTTCACTTGGTTCATCACTCTGACCCTGTCGTAGATACCACCACCGCTAATAGACACCATCCCTTAGAAAGTATCATCCGGTTTACTTTTACCCTCCTCGGTGTTTTCATTGTTGGAGCTCCCATCGGACTCGTGATGCTTTACCAATCCTTGTCTTTGGTTTTATCCCAATTCAATCATGCCAATATCCAACTCCCTAAAGGCGTTGATCGCTGGCTTAGCTATATAATTGTTTCGCCAGACATGCACAAAACCCATCACCACTACCGCCTTCCTTACACGGATGCCAACTACGGCAATATTTTTTCCCTTTGGGACCGCGCCTTTGGAACCTATTTGGATTTGGATCGGGAAAAGGTTGTTTATGGCGTGGATGTATTTCCAGATCAAAGAAAAAACACGCAAATTAAAGAGCTCCTGAAGCAACCTTTCCAGTCCTATCAGCGTCCTACGGCAGAATCGGAAACACTTTAGTGACTCCATAGAAATTGACGCTTTTTCAAGTAACGCTTGAGTTAGGAATAAGCATCCCACCAAATTATAAAAAAATGCGTACCAAGAGTTGCAGCCTGTGTCGGGAGGAGTTTTCAACCCTCTATAGAGTCCAACTCCAGCACAGAAAAGACTGGGTGTTTTGCTGCAAAAATTGCACGGAACATCAAAAAGCAAACAACCCCAATTATCGTTATGGTGGAACCTGGAAAGGATAGCGCTTAATTACTCCCAAAAAAGTATTTTTGAACAAACGATATGGCTACATGAACACTATCAAAAAAGATTTTTGGAACGCTACGGTAGCAAAAATTGGAAATGCCTTGAATTCTTATGTCGTAAGGAGTCAAAAAGAAGAAGGTCCTGTACTCCAACAACAAGATCCAACACAAATTATCAAAGCCCTAAAAGCAGAAAGCCTGTTTAAGTCGGGATTTCAAAAGGCGTCCGAAGTATTGGAATTTGTCAGCACTTATTTGGACAACACCAATCACTTACACCATCCACGATATATGGGGCATCAAGTGGCAGTACCACATCCTTTTTCTGGGATTCCGGACTGGATTCACGGTACTGCCAATAATCCCTCCTCTCTCTATGAAATGGGACCTGCTGGAGGCGCCCTAGAAGGCTTTATGATCCATTGGATGCTAGACAAACTGGGTTGGTTTCAAGGAAAAGAATACACTGACTTTAAAAAGTATCCCAATAACGGAAGTGGGTTACTTACCCATGGTGGTTCCGTTGCTAATTTAACCGCACTATCCGCAGCGCGAGCAGCCATTGCTCCCGAAGCATGGACCGAAGGAAGTCCCACCGACTTGGTCGTTCTAGGTCCGAGCACCTCCCACTACTCTATCGCCCGAGCCATTTCTATTATGGGCATGGGCTCCCAAGCTTTTGTTCCTGTTGCTGTAGACCACAACGAAGTGCTTTTGGTACCCGATTTAGAACGTGCCTACCACAAGCAAATTGCCAACGGAAAAAGGGTTATGGCCGTAGTAGCCAATGCCTGTGCCACCTCCACTGGCCTATATGACCCTTTGGATTCCATTGGGGATTTTTGTAAAAAACACCAACTCTGGTTTCATGTCGATGGGGCCCATGGGGCTGTTGCCTTGCTTTCCGAACGAGAAAAAAAACATGTCAAAGGCATCGAAAAAGCTGACTCCTTGATCTGGGATGCCCACAAAATGATGCGTGTACCTGCTCTTTGTACTGCAGTACTTTTTAAAAATCAATACCATCAATTCAATAATTTCACACAGAAGGGAAGCTATGTCTTTCACTCTACAGAAGTGGTTGGAATGGATTCTATGCCCTACACCGTAGAGTGTACCAAATCAGCATTGGGGACCAAACTCTTCTGGACTTTTGCACTAGAAGGAGAGCAAAAACTAATTGATTATGTGGAACATTGCTATAAATTGGCTCAAGATTTCTATAAACTCATAGAAAAACAAAGCGATTTTGTGGCTCCCTACCAGCCCCAATCCAATATTCTGTGTTTCCGCTATCAAGGCAAAGACCTTTCTGATGCCTTTCAATTAGCGCTTCGGTATCAACTGATTGCCACGGGAACCTTTTACATTACTTCTTGTGAAGTGAATAACCAACGCTACCTCCGCGTTGTTCTGATTCATCCTGACACACAATTGCATCACTTGGAATCCTTACTCGATCATATTCGATCCATTGCCGAAAAGGTTGTGGTGTAAAGCCTTATCATACCAAAAAAACCTGATACGCATTGTATGCTATCTGGATTTCACACGTTCTGTAAAAGCAGTACGCATATTCTCTCAAGGATTCGTCCTAGGTTGAGAATGAAGAATACAGCATGACGAATTCAAGGGAATAGCAATGAATATTTGGCTAGCCTAATAAGCGTTTGTACTTTCGTTTGACAAAACCTACACAATAAACGGCCATGAAAAATAAGCTTATTGAATTACTTCAAGACAAAGGTCTTACCCAAGTATGGGCGGAAACAATCAGCATTATTATTATTATAATCGGCAGTATTATATGCTGTTTTATTTTGGCTCGGATCATCAAAAGCCTGTTAAATAATTTATTCCATCGCTTGGCGCGAAACACCAAAACCCAATTTGATGATTTGTTGATTCAGAACCGAGTACCCGTTTTGTTGAGTTATTTACTCCCCTTGTTTCTCTTAGGGCGAATGGTAAGGAGCCTCTCCGAAGAGAGCAATTTTTTAACCACTCAAAGCATTCATTTTTTACAAGCCTTAGAAGTACTTCTTGGGATTCTGTTGATTCGAGCTATTCTTAATGCCATCAAGCAACTATTGAAGCGGGTCGATAATCTCAAGGATAAGCCATTGGATAGTTACTTTCAAGTCATTCTCCTAATCGTTTGGTTTCTTGGGGGAATTGCCATTCTATCAGTGATAACCGGAAAATCTATCGGGACTTACCTCACTACCTTAGGAGCCTTGTCAGCTGTCATTCTATTGATATTCAAAGACACCCTACTGGGTTTTGTTGCCAGTATTCAAATCTCTGTCAACGATACTGTCCGGATCGGAGATTGGATCAGCATGCCCAATCAAAGTGCTGATGGTGATGTCGTGGGGATTAGCCTATCAACGGTTCAGGTTCGAAATTTTGACAATACCATTACGTCCATTCCTACCTATAAACTTATTTCCGATTCTTTTGTCAACTGGCGCGGCATGGCTGAATCAGAGGGACGACGCATCAAACGGCAACTTCTGATTCAAAGTAGTAGTGTGCGCTTTTTGACCAATAAAGACTTGGATAAACTCAATAAAATCGAACGTATTTCCGATTTTATCCATACCAAGAACATTGAAATTGATACTGAAAATATAACACAAAAAGTGGATAAGTCTCTTTTGATTAACGGTCGGAATCTCACCAATATTGGTCTTTTTCGCAATTATATTCAATCTTATTTGGAACAGCAGCCGGCTTTAAATCAAAAACTAACGGTGATGTGCCGACAACTAAACCCTTCGGCTCAAGGGATTCCTTTAGAAATTTACGCTTTTAGTACGGATAAAAATTGGGGGAACTACGAACGCATTGCCGCCGATTTGATGGATCATTTTCTAGCAGCTGCTCCTTATTTTGAATTGCAATTTTTTGAATGGCAAGCACCAAAGGCTTAGAACAACTCTGCCAACATACAACGAGCACTTCCACCTCCACAATGTTCAATGGTCGTAAGTGGGCTATGGATCAACTTGGCGTGGGCTTCCAAGCGTTGAATTTGCTCAACCGTCAATGAATGATAGGCGGCTGAACTCATGACTAACAAAGGCCCCTCTTTGCCTTTTAAGGTTAACATATTCCCCGCAAATTGGCTGATTTGTGTCTCTGATAAAACCACAACCTCTTTGCCTGTGGTTTGCAGTTTTGCTAAAACTGCTTTTTTCTCTTCGGGGCGATCAAGGGTGTCCAGTCCAATCACGGCAAAAGTAGGCCCAATACTCATCATTACATTGGTATGATAAATAGGCAACCGCTGCGACCCCACCGTTTGATAGGAATGAAATGCCATGGGTTCAAAATCTTGCTCTTCACAAAAGCGATTCAACAACGAAGAATTGGTGCGCTCAGAGAGGGCGGCATAGGCAATTTTATGCGCCCGATCCAAAACCATACTCCCAGTACCTTCCAAGAATAACCCATCCTTTTCCCCATCTGAATAATCCCTACTAATCGCAACCAATCCATGTTCTTTTTGAAGGGTTTCCAATACCTTGGGATTGCGCTCCAATCGTCGATTAGCCGCAAACATTGGGTAAAGAATTGCCTTGCATTCCGGATGAAACGAAATCCAGTTATTCGGAAAAAGAGCATCTGGAGTTTCATGTTCCGCTGTGTCTTGATGAACAACCACTTTGATTCCCTCCGCTTTGAGGATTGCTACAAAAGTATCAAACTCCGATTGCGCGGCCTGGGTGGTGGCTTGTTTTCCTTGATCGAAAAGGTCTTTTTGGTAGTAATTATTTTTCGCCGTCTCCTCATTTTTATGAAACGAATGCGGACGAATCATCAATACTTTTGAGGTCAATCCATTCATGCTTTTTGTCTTTGTAAGGGTAAGGTAGAACAGCGAAAAAGGCCCTCTTGCTTGGCAACTTCACGATACGAAACTTCTTCAACCCCAATACCTTTGTTAGTCAACCATTGATTGAGTCGATCAAAACTTGGATCTGACACCACTACATCTGGAGCGATGGAAAAAATATTACTATTCATTTCATACATTTCATCGGCGGTGATTTCAAAACAATTTTCAGCTTTAAAAAAAGTACGTAAGGCCTTGTAGTCCGAAAGATTTGAAAATCCATCGGGGTGAAAAATTGCAAGCTCATGCCCTACCGGTTGAAAAATACAATCCAAATGGAGTGCATTTTGAAAAGGATCTTCTGATTTACGAAGCTCTAC
>CALITN010000114.1 GCA_938041595.1 uncultured Flavobacteriaceae bacterium
ATAAAATATCTAAAATGAGCTATAAAACCTTGTCTGGCATTCGAAAAGTACACCGCTATTTGGGGTTAGCCATCGGAATACAATTCATCATGTGGACGGTTTCGGGATTATACTTTAGCTGGACCGATCTGGACGAAATTCACGGGGATCCCTATCTCAATGTCAGCTATGAACAACCCCATTTTAAATCTCTATATCCTACGGATAGCTTGGGCATAGAAATTCAGAGTTTAGAATTGATAGCGGTAGGAAGTGTTCCCTATTATTGGATCAATAAAAATCAGTTGGTCAATGCGACAAATGGAATCATGGAAAAAGAGATTACCCAAGCGCAGGCTTTGGAGGTAGCAGAGGCACATGTAAAATCAGGCTATACAATCTTACATGTTTCAAAAATCACCAGCACAGACACGCACCACGAATATCGAGGACGGCCCCTTCCGGCATATGCCATTCAATACGATCATCCCGAGCAATTGACGGCCTATGTCGCGGCACAAAATGGAAAATTTCAGCGGGTGAGGCATCGCAGTTGGCGTTGGTTTGATTTCTTATGGATGAGCCATACCATGGATTATCAAGGGCGTGATGATTTCAACAATATTCTGCTGCGAATCTTCTCCGTCTTTGGTTTGATGACTGTTTTAAGTGGTTTTTTGTTATGGATCGTAAGTTCCCCGAGCCTTCGAAAGCTTAAAAAAAACTAGTTCTTTTTTCGAGCGGCTTTTCGAGCGGCTTTCGCTCTTTTTTTGATCTTTTTAACCGAGTCGCGTTGTGCCTTAGTCAAGGGAAGGGGCGCATTCCAGATGTTTTTGCCACTTTTCTTTTTGTTGTCAGACACATTGGTACGCACTACAATCACTCCAGCTCCTCCTTGGGAGCCGTATTTATTGGTGGCGGAGAGATCTTTTAGCACTTCAACATACTGAACCTGATTGATGTCAAGGGGCGGCGGTGCATTAAAAATCAACCCATCAATATCCCATAGGACGGTATCGGCTTGGGTAGAAAAACTCTGACGTCCACGTAGAGCAATGTTCTTATTTCCGTTAAAGTCAGATTTAATGGTGGCTCCAGATACCCGATTGTAAATCGCATCGACCAAATCCAAAGTATTAGTACTTGCTTTGTTGGGGTCAATAACACTTTTGGATTCCTCTTCAGAAACAATGACTTCATTGAGTGGAACAGTGCTTTGCGCCAACAAAAAAGAAGAAGTCAAGCAACTTATTAAAAGCAAAGTGTATTTCGTCATGGTGTAAGATTTCTATACTATATTTACTTGTGTAAGGTAAAAATACTAGTTAATAAAACAACCATTATTTCAACCGCGATGAAACAAGAAAGTAGGGTAGCAAAGCTTATCCGTATGTCAGTCGAAATTAAAAATTGAGACCAATGAAAATCAATTACTATAAGGTTCTCCTAAAAAAACGTTTTCCACTAGCAATTAGTCGTGGGATTCGCGGCGATTCGTATAATGTTTTTATTTCTGTTGAAAAAGACGGAATTGTCGGTTGGGGAGAGGCCGCACCCGGAAAAAGCGAGCAAGCAGACAGTCCTGAAAAAGTGATTCAAGAATTGGAACGTTTGGCATCCACAGGTCTGGATTCTCTGAGTATTTTTGAGATTGAACAAAGGGCCCGCCAGTTGCAAATTGCTCCTTGTGCGTATGCTGGTTTGGACATCGCCCTTTGGGATTGGACTGCCAAAAGAGCGGAAATGCCTTTGTATCAACTGTTGGGTTTCCCTAAACCGACCCAGCCCACTTCTTTGACTATTGGGATCAATCCCCCTGAAGTGGTCAAAGAGCGTGTGCCCTTGTTGTTGGATGGAACCACAGTACAATCACTAAAGATCAAACTAGGCAGCCCAGAAGGGGTAGCAGCCGATAAAGCCATGTTTGATCAAGTTGTGGAAAGCTGTGCCAATTATAAAGTCAAATTACGAGTAGATGCCAATGGGGGTTGGGATTTACCTACAGCAATTAGCATGAGCCATTGGTTAGCCGAACGGGGAGTCAGTTATATCGAACAACCCCTAAAAGAAGGGGATGAAGCCAACCTTAGTCCTCTCTTTCAGCAATCGGCCCTTCCTATTTATGTGGACGAATCTTGCCGTTTTGCCCATAATATACCACTATGGGCGCAAGCTGTGCATGGGGTAAATTTTAAACTGATGAAATGCGGGGGCATTACCGAAGGTCTACGCATCATTGCGACAGCCAAAGCCTTTGGGTTAAAAACAATGGTGGGTTGCATGAGCGAATCGTCTATTTCTATTGCCGCTGCAGCGGCTCTCTCAGGGGTATTGGATCATATTGATCTAGATTCTCATTACAATTTAGCACCGGATCCTTCCGAAGGGGCTCCCTTGATTGAGGGAATTACCATGCCATCGGATCGGCCAGGTCATGGAGCATATTTAAAAAACGAAAAAGATGTTACAGTCAACGGATAAAATTGCCCTTTATATGGAAGGGCATCTCAATAGTGATTATGGGAAAATGGGCTTTGGAGTACTTCGCTACACCAAAAATGAGATTGTTGCTGTTGTGGATACTGAGTATGCGGGGGGTCGCCTAGAAAACATTACAGGAATTGCCCATTCAGCACCCATAGTTCCCAGCTTGGAAAAAGCCTTGGAAAAGGGAGCCAATGTTTTGGTGCTTGGCATTGCACCTTCTGGAGGACGAATTCCAGAAAATTGGTTTGGACTGATTGAGCAGGCTCTCAAAGCAGGCATGAGCTTGGTCAACGGCTTGCACGACTTACTGGGGGAACGTTTTCAATCTTTGTGTACACAAGAAAAGCAATGGATATGGGATGTTCGAGTCCCACAAACAACACCACCGATTGCCACGGCCAAAGCAGCGACACTTTC
>CALITN010000115.1 GCA_938041595.1 uncultured Flavobacteriaceae bacterium
GCGTATTGCATAGATTACAATTTAGATCAAAACAAATTTGATGAAAATGAGAATGCTCCCATCAAACCGTTATTTTTTTGCGGGCTTGGGATCGGATCACAATTTGGACAGGAAACCAGAGAAAAAACAAACTAACTCCAATCACAAACAAATTAAGTAAAATAATTTGAGGGACTGACAGAAAAACGGGTGCTACTTGCACAAAATAGGTTTTAGGGTCCAAGCGAATCCACTCGCCGTAGTATTGACTGAAATAAAAGACTAGCCCTAAAAGATTTCCCCATAGCAATCCTCGGAGAAATATTTTGGCCCCATTCCATAAAAAAATCATCTGTATCAAACGATTGGAAGCTCCCAATGTTTGCAACAGCCCAATCATCCGTGAACGTTCTAAGATCATTACTAAAAGAGCCGTTGCCATATTGATAACTCCCACCACAATCATGATTACTAAAATGATCAAAATGTTATAGTCAAAGAGAGCAATCCATTGAAATATATTGGCATAACGATCCGTTACAGCAATCACATCCAAGTCGGAGGGTACAGCTTCGTAAATAATATCTGCTGTTTGTGACAATGTCTTGTAATCTTTCAAAATCACTTCATAGCTCCCGACTTGGTCTTTTGTCCATTTGTTGACACCATTGACCAAGCTTTTTGATCCAAAAATGAGACTTTCGTCAAATTCAGGAAAACCCGATTGATATAGGCCCACCACCTCAACTGTCCGTTGAATTGGAATTTTTTGAGTGGCCTTGTTTTGAAAAAAAATGCTAATCCTATCGCCTATCTGAACTGCCAAACGATTGGCTATCGTTTGTGATAATAGGACTTCACGTTGTTGATTGGCGGTGTTGGGAAAGCGACCCTCTCGCATATAGTCATTCAATATATCCCAAGGATAACTTGCATCCACGCCTTTAAAAACACCTCCTTCAAATGTTGTTTTCGATTTAAACAAACCAGCCTTGTAGGTTACTCCCTCTAAATAAAGAACATCGGAAAGGGTCTCAATAAAGGCTTCCATCGTTTCTTCCAAGACAATAGGCCGCAACGAAACACTGGAGCTATTGTTCTCAAAAGTAGAGAGTGTCAGATGTCCATTAAAAACCGCTGTTTTGGACTCTATTTCTCTTTGAAGCCCGAAGCCTGTAGCCAACGCAATAAGAATCATACAGACCCCAAGCGTAACAGCTACAGTAGCTATTTTTATTATCCGAGCTGAAACGCTATGTTTGTAATGCTTGCTGCTCTGCAAGCGCTGAGCGATATAAAAGCTTAATTGAAAGGGCTTCAAAAGAATGAATTTTATCAAAAATACAGTATTATTTCTTGTCATTTTAGGATCTTTTACAGGAGCTTGTTCCCAGTCTCCAAAAGAGCTTCTGACTGCAGCGCAACAAACAGATCTATACCTCCCTTTTTTAAAAGGTAAAAAAGTAGGTTTTGTCGGCAATCACAACAGTGTCATAAAAAGCCCGAAGGGCTATCGACATATGGTGGACAGTCTTGTTAAACTGGGCATAAACATCGTCAAAGTATTTGGTCCAGAACACGGTTTTCGTGGAAACGCCCCCGATGGGGAGATCATTAAAGATGGCAAAGACCTAAAAACTGGAATACCGATTGTTTCACTCTACTGGAAAAACAAAAAACCCAGTGCTGAACAGCTTAGCAATATTGATCTTATGCTGTTTGATATGCAAAGTGTCGGTGCGCGCTTCTACACCTACCTTTCAACCTTGCATTTGGTGATGGAAGCCTGTGCTGAAAACAATATTCCATTAATCATACTCGATCGTCCAAATCCCAATGGGCACTATATTGATGGGCCCGTATTAGATCTCAATCACAGTACTTTTGTTGGGATGCATCCCATCCCTATCGTTTATGGGATGACACTTGGTGAAATGGCTCAGATGATCATAGGAGAAGAATGGCTGGACACCCTTACTCCATTGAACCTAAAGGTGATCCCTTTGGCTAACTATAGCAGACAAGAAGGGATTGAATTGCCTTTTCCCCCTTCTCCGAATCTCCCCAATGCACAAGCCGTGGCACTGTACCCTAGTCTCTGTCTATTGGAACCCACAAAGATCAGTATCGGCCGAGGAACCAATAAGCAATTTCAAATCTATGGACACCCAGATTTTAAATCTGACTACCAATTCACACCACAACCCAATGAAGGATCAAAGCATCCCAAATTGGAAGGAAAATTATGCAAAGGAATAAATCTTCAAACGGAGTCTAAACCTCAAAAAATTCGTTTGAAATACCTTCTGAAAGCCTATGTCGATAGCCCGAATAAAGACGATTTTTTCTTGGATTCTTTTGAGCGTATTGCTGGTAATGCTATACTTCGAAAGCAAATACAACAAGGCATGAATGCATCCCAAATCCGAGCAAGTTGGGAACCCAAACTTTCCCAATTCAAACAAAAACGAAAAAAATATTTGATCTATCCCGATGAGTAAAGATGTATTGGGAAAAGCACTTTGGGATTATTACAAAACCCCCGAAGAACAGGAGTTAATCACCTGGACACATTTAACGGAAGAGGATCCAATGCCTTTGAGCTACTTTTTCCGCTCTTATGAAGAAATGCCCCACATTGAACAGAAAGCCATGGATTTGGCATTTGGAAGTATTTTAGATATTGGTTGTGGCGCCGGAAGCCACAGTCTACATCTCCAAAATGAGTGTCAGCTGGATGTTACTGCCATAGATATTGCACCTGCCGCTGTGGCGACTACCAAAGCCAGAGGAGTACTCAAAACTAGTTGTATTGATATATTCGATCACGATGGTCGTTACGATTCTCTTTTGCTTCTCATGAATGGAATTGGCATGTGTCAAAACCTAGATGGACTTCGAGAATTACTAAACCATTTCAAACAACTCCTTCACCCGGGAGGTCAAATTTTATTAGATTCCTCTGATCTTATTTACCTTTTTGATTCGGTCGATGCTATTCCAACTATCACCCAAGGAAGCTACTATGGCGAGGTTGATTTTGGGATTCGGTATTTGGGAGAGGAACAACTTTTCCCATGGCTCTATGTAGACTTCGAGACCCTTCATCAAATAGCTTCTGCACTAGGCTATCAATGTGAATTGGTTGAAGAAGGCTCGCATTATGACTACCTCGCTCGCTTGACTATGGAATATTGAGATATTTATGCGTCTGCAAAGAAACCTTCCACTGGGGATTGTCCAAAGCATACGCCACCATCAAAGGCATCATTTTATCGCGCACACTCCATTCTGGCTGCAAAAACAACTTGCAATAAGGCCCAACCTTCTGGGCTTGTGATTCTGCAAAAGCAAAATCCGACTTATTGTAAATGATTATTTTAAGTTCATCCGCAGCCTCATAGGCCTCTGTTAGTGGTAGCTTATTTTTTTTGGGAGACAGACAAAACCAATCCCAATGACCCGTGAGTGAATAGGCTCCAGAGGTTTCAATATGGGTTTGCATTCCGAGAGCTTTCAGTCGATCTGTAAGGGGATTCAGAGGCCACATTAATGGCTCTCCCCCAGTCACAACAACCGTATCGGAATACTTATGAGCATCTTCAACGATGGTTTCTACTGCTGTTGCTGGATGGTTGCCTGCTTCCCAGCTGGCCTTCACGTCGCACCAATGACAACCGACATCACAACCTCCTATTCGTATAAAATATGCGGCACTCCCTTTGTGATAGCCCTCCCCCTGCAGGGTATAAAAGGCTTCCATCAGTGGCAACTCTAGCCCCTGATCCAATAAATACTGTGGTGTGGGTTCCATGGTGACAAAGATAAGGCATCGAGTAGGATGGCTTTCCCTAAAAATGAATATCTTTAGTTAATGAAACAGATTGCGCCCTTCCATCTCGCTATTCCTGTCGACCATTTATCGGTCAACAAAACCTTTTATGAAACTGTTTTAGGCTGTAAACCTGGTAGAAGCAGTGATCAATGGGCTGACTATGACTTTTTTGGGCATCAGTTGGTCTTGCATCACGACCCCATGCATTCTGCTGTTCAGCATCACAATGAGGTCGATGGAAAATCTGTTCCAGTACCTCACTTTGGTGTGGTACTCCCTTGGGAGGTCTTTACAAGCTTTGCAGAACGCCTACAAGAAAAAGGGGTTGACTTTGTCATCGCCCCGTATTTGCGATTCGAAGGATTACCGGGCGAACAAATGACAATGTTCTTTTATGATCCAGCAGGGAATGCTCTTGAATTCAAAGCCTTTAAAAATATGGATCAACTTTTTGCTACTTGAGCTCCCTAAGAAAAAAAGCAGATAAGGTCTTTGACTACGTCTTTGCACCTTCCCTTCGGAAAAAAATAGAGAACAGCATCCTGCTACTGGCTGGAATTGGGTTCATCATCCATCTGATCCTCGTTTTTTTGAAGAAAAATAGCATTCTAGATCAACGTTTACTCCAAGGGAGTCTTCTGGATGATCCTATTGCAGCAATCTACACTCCTTTTTCGCTGATTCTAATTTATGAGGTGTATCTTCTGCTCTTTTATCTCCCTCGTTCTTTCACTTCATGTGTGGTCAAACAGTTTGAAATTATTTCCCTCATCGTCATTCGAAAAATATTCAAAGACATTCCTTCT
>CALITN010000116.1 GCA_938041595.1 uncultured Flavobacteriaceae bacterium
ATAGCCTCATATAGTTGGGCGGGATGTCTCGGTAACCGTTCTCCATTGTTTTGAAAGACAACTCCAAAACTGGAATGGGTAAACTTCCCTACAATTTCTGAATTATAAAAGTTCCCCAGACGTACAAAAGCACCTCCTATAGTGGCTGGCATCGTGAGTCGATCGAGTATCCAGATCCAGGAACGGAACTTATATTGTCTTTGATATAAGGCGATTCCGGCTAAAATACCGAGTACTGCACCATGACTCGCTAAACCGCGATAGCCAATAAACTTATAGCCTTCTATGGAACCAAAAAACATACTGCTTCCGCGAACTTCTCGGATGGGAAGTAGAATCTCTATTAGGTGGTTTTGATAATAGCTCCAGTCATAAAAAAACACATGTCCTAGACGCGCACCGATTAAGGTGGAAAATACCATGTACAGCAAGATAGGATCAAGATATTCGATTTTTACATCTTCTTTTTCGAATATTTTTTTCATTAAATAATAGCCATAGGAAAAGGCAATTACGAACATTAGACTGTAGAAGCGCACCCCAATTCCAAAGAATTCGAATAGGGTTTCGCTTGGCGCCCAGTTTACCTTCAATAAGATCATTGTAGAAGTATTTTAGTTGGACTAAATGTACGGAAATAATAAGGAAGAAAAGGCCGACTTAGGGCACGGGATCGTGGCCCGATCCTCCCCAAGGATTGCAAGATATAATGCGTTTAAAAGTAAGGATTCCTCCCTTCCAAAGGCCGTGTTTTAGAAGGGCTTCTTTGGCATATTGAGAGCAGGTGGGAGTGTAGCGACAACTTGGCGGTAAAAGGGGGGATAAGAATGTTTGGTATACCCATATGAAAAACAGGAATGGAGCAAGCAATAGTTTCCGAAACATAGGGTTTAGTCCAAGTGAAACTGAGTTCCTTCTTTGGTATCTTTGAGTTGAACGCCAATCGCTTGTAATTCATCTCGAATTTGGTCGGATAGGGCGAAATTTTTATCCAATCGTGCTTGATCCCGGAGTTGCAGTAAGAGTGCTATGGTTTTCTCCAAGGTAGCATCTGTTTTTCCTGTCTTTTGTGTTGGCTTTTCGAGCCCTAAAACCTCCCATAAAAAAGCTCCCATAAGTTGCTGTAATACTACCTTTTGATTGCTGTCAATGGTTTGGAGTCCGTTCTTGACACTATTGATGAATTTAACAGCTTCAAATAGTTGAGCAATCAATACCGGTGTATTGAAATCATCATTCATGGCATCATAGCATTGCTGCTTCCATTGATTGATGTCAAAATCCCCTGGGCTACTAAGGGATAAACCCTCCAATTGATCAAAGGCTTCCATCAGCTTATGGTAGCCTTTTTCAGAAGCTTCAAGCGCTGCTTCGCTGATATCTAAAATGCTGCGGTAATGCGCTTGCAGTATAAAAAAGCGAACCACAGAAGGCGAATAAGGTTTTGAAAACAGCTCGTTTTCTCCCGTAAAAATTTCATTGGGAAGAATGTTGTTTCCCGTAGATTTTGCCATTTTCTTGCCGTTTAAAGTCAGCATATTAGCATGAATCCAATAATTTACGGGGCTTTTTTTATTGACGGCTTCCGCCTGTGCAATTTCACATTCGTGGTGTGGAAACTTCAAATCCATTCCACCTCCATGGATGTCAAATTGTTCCCCGAGGTATTTTGTGCTCATGGCAGTACACTCTAGATGCCATCCAGGGAATCCATCGCTCCAAGGAGAGGGCCAACGCATAATGTGTTGGGGTTCCGCTTTTTTCCATAGCGCAAAGTCTTGTGGATTTTTCTTATCACTTTGACCATCCAAACTTCTCGTGTTATGGATTAGGTCTTCAATATTTCGTCCACTGAGCTTCCCGTATTGCTGCTCTTTATTAAAATGAATCACATCAAAATACACCGATCCATTTACTTCGTAGGCAAAACCGGCTTTGAGAATTCCCTTGATGATTTCAATCTGCTCAATGATATGTCCTGTAGCTGTAGGCTCTATGCTTGGCGGGCGGTTGTTGAGTTGGGAGAGGGTTTTGTGAAAATCCACCGTGTATCGTTGGACAACCTCCATGGGCTCTATTTTTTCCAGTCGTGCCTTTTTGGCAATGCGGTCCTCGCCGACATCTTCATCGTTTTCTAGGTGTCCAGCATCGGTAATATTTCGAACATAACGCACTTTGTTCCCGAGAAAACTCAAATAACGATAGACAATATCAAAGGAAATAAAGGTACGGCAGTTGCCTAAGTGAACGTTACTATATACCGTGGGTCCGCATACGTACATACCGACATATCCCGGCGTAATGGGTTTGAATTCTTCTTTTTTACCACTGAGGGAATTATAAACCCGTAGTTTTTGTTCCATTAAAATTCCGTCTCAATTTGAATGTATTTTAAGAATTCGTTTTTACGGTGCTCTTCTTTGAAAACCCCTCCAAATTCTCCAGTAACGGTACTGCTGCTAATGTCACGAATGCCGCGTGAATTCACGCAAAGGTGCTTGGCATCAATTACACAGGCAACGTTATCGGTGTTCAATACCCCTTGTAATTCATTTACAATCTGACGGGTAAGACGCTCTTGTACTTGGGGACGTTTGGCATAGTAGTCCACAATCCGGTTCATTTTGGACAAACCCACCACATTGCCATTGGATATATAAGCTACATGCGCTTTCCCGACAATGGGCAGTAAATGATGCTCACAGGTGGAGTAGAGGGTAATGTTTTTTTCCACCAGCATTTCGTTGTATTTGTATTTGTTTTCGAAAGTAGACAGCCCTGGACGACGGTCAGGATGGAGGCCACCAAACAATTCTTTGACAAACATTTTAGCCACACGTTGCGGGGTGCCTTTCAGGCTGTCATCGGTCAAATCCATTCCTAGGGTTTGCAGAATATCGGACACATTTTCTTGAATGCGATTGATTTTCTCCTCGTCCGTCAGTTCAAATGCATCTGAACGTAAGGGCGTTTCCAAAGAGGCAGACAGATGATCTGAGTCCAGATCAAGAGCTTCGGCAGGTACTATTTTTTCTATTTTCATAGTGTTAAAAACTACAGCAAAGGTAAGGATTTATTGCGAAAATCGGCAGGCTGGAGAGTCCTTGAAGGGAGGCTTTTTTTGAGGTTTGTTCTGGACTTGATTTATTCTCCGACACTAAAGTTTCAGAAGATAAGTCAGAAAAATCTGAGTACGAACTGCTTCGGTTGTCACTGCGGATGTTAGTCCTTCGCTGTAGAGCGCTTCCTGTCGGTTACGCGTATGATTTACCATACTGATACCAAACAGATTACCGCCGAGGTCATAACTAAGCCCTGCTGTATAGGCTCGATCGGTTTTTTGAATCTTTCTATCGGGGTTGGAAGCACTTAGATAACCGCCTTGCAGTTGGATACGCCCCATACGGTATTCCCCGCCAACACTAATTTTATCTCGAGCGACAAAGTTGTTTTGAAACAGGTTATTAAGGCTTCCTAAATAATTCCCTTGCGATTCGGTATCAAATTGCAATTCATTGATATTACTTCTACTATAGTCAACACTAAGTAAGCCTTTCTTTTTAAATATGTATGCCAAACTCAAACGAGTCACAGAAGGAATTCTAAGTTGATAATCGGGAAATCGATTGACCACGTCGGGTTCAACTATAGTGGTGACTAGACCGTTGTCAACAAGCCCTTCACTTTCAAGGGCTTGTTGGCCTTCTTCTTCAAAAGTCCACCAAACGGGACTTTGGTAACTGATCCCTAAGCGAAACGATAAGGGAAGCTTAAGAATCATCCCTACTTGTGCGGAAAACCCGCTTCCATAGGTGTTGACTACATTTTCAAAGGCTATGGATTGCACGGGGCTATTGCTATTAGTGCTTCTTTCTCTGAGTATTGTACGATGCTCAAACTCTAAACTATGCGAGTTTAGTGCCGCCCCAAGGTAGAGCTTGTCTTTATAAACGCCACTAAATGCAAAATTATATTTGTAATGCCTACCATTTTGCTGGGAACTCCAATCATGTTGTACACTTCCAGCTATATTGGATCGGTATTGCGTATTGCGTCCATCTTCCTTCAGAGGATCAATAATGTAGGACTGATAACCTAAGAAAGCCTGTTGGGCTCCATATCCAAAATTATTACCGAGATATTCATAAACCCCTGGGATGGACTCGTCATCAAAAAGTTCAATATTTTCTGTAGCCAAGCCATCGGCATAGTAGGTGAAATAATCTCCTAGGTTTTGATTGGAATTGGTTCCCAATGCATTTCTCTTAGCCCCAAAATCAGCTACTTTTTTAATATTAAAAGCAAAAGCAATTTTTGTCCAATCCGTATTTTCAATTGAATTTTTGAGGGTATACACCAATCCAAAATGATTAAAACGAAATTGACTTTGCTCCTGAACAGTAGCATTAGAAAAATAGGTAGATGTGATTTCCTGATTGTTTATGGCTGCCACCAGTCCCATTTCTGAATAATTGAATACTCCCGCTGCTGCAGGATTATCCGCTATAGCGGACAAATCCCCTCCTAAGGCTCCAAAGGAACCTGCCATTCCAGTGTAACGAGCGGTTCCTGACAAGTCTTCTTGGGTAAACAGTAAGGCATCAGCTACCGATTGGGACCATAATGCGGTAGAAAAAATTAATAGACTAAAGGATAAAAATACTTTCATTTCAATGGAATTACATTACTTAGGATGAGGTAAGGGGTGATATGTTACAATTTTATAAAACACACAACTGGCGTCGTAATAGAACTGTATAAACAAGAGGGGAGGTCTCCTAATTGTTTTTTCGACCCCCGCTGCTACGGCCCCCGGAGCTTCTTCCGCCTGTACTTCTACCGCCACTACTAGCTCTTGGGCTACTGTAGGAGCGAGAAGGGCTACTCGATCGAGAGGTGCTAAACGAACGTTGCGTATTAGCTCTGCTTGGGTTGTTGCTATAGTTTTGACTTCGCCCAGCATTGGTGGATCGACCTGTGTTGATTGTTCTCCCTCGGGTATTGTTATAATTCGTTGAACCTCGTCGGTTTGTACCAGCCCTTACAGGTGATGGCTTCACTGAATTAGGCGCTACCATGGGGACGGCGCCAGCGGCAGGAATTCTTCTATTAGCCCTTCCTAAATTAGCAGGAATTC
>CALITN010000117.1 GCA_938041595.1 uncultured Flavobacteriaceae bacterium
GCCGTTTATTTTGATGAAAACCTGAATCCGATCAATGCACGGACACCCATTTCCAGTCTACCTGGAGTCAAGAAATATAAATTCTCAGTGAAGGGAAACCCATCCTTAGGAAGTATCAAGACCTTAATGATTGGGGTGAAAAATCCATCCTCACAAGTGGGAGATGTTCTTTGTGGAGAAGTATGGTTCAATGAATTACGTATTGCAGGAATCGACTCCAAAGGAGGCTGGGCGGCTGTGGGATCTGTGGACGCAAACATGGCTGATTTTGCCTCCCTTTCTGCAACCAGTCGTTATTCAAGTATTGGATTTGGTGGCTTGGATCAATCTCCGAATAACAGTAATAGGGAAGAATTGTTACAGTACAATATGGTGTCCAATGTAAATGTAGGGCAACTACTACCTCAAAAATGGGGTGTTCAGGCACCCGTGAATTTTAGCGTTGGAGAGACGATTATCACACCCGAATTTGATCCCTACTACCAAGATTTGGAATTGGAAACACGATTGGATGCGGCTGACGATCCTGCAACTAAAAAATCGATTCGAGAGCAAGCTATCGACTATACCAAACGCAAGAGTATTAGCGTCATCGGATTGCGAAAACAGAAAACAGGAAGTGCTAAAACACGTTTTTATAGCCCTGAAAACCTCGATGTTTCCTATGCTTACAACGAACAAATCCATCACGATTTTGAAATAGAAAAGTTACGCGATGTCAACCTCTTGCTCTCGGCAAATTACGGGCATAGTTTCCAGCCTTTTGAAATCAACCCTTTTCAGAAAATCAAATTTTTGAAGTCTAAAAAATACTGGGAATGGTTGCGTCAAATCAATTTCTCTCCCCTGCCCAATTCCATTGGCTTTACATCTAACATCAATCGTCGCTATCGCAATCAACAGTTCCGAGAAGTCTATTTGGATGGAGTGGATGCCAGTCAGCAACTAGCACTCCCGGAGTTGCAACAGCGAAACTTTTTGGTGGATTGGTCGTACTCTCTTAATCACAACATAACACGTTCCTTGCGGATGACACTTACAGCGAACAGCAATAACATCGTCCGCCAACCCTTTCAACCTTTTGAGCAAGACCGTCAATTGGATAGTCCTTACGTGCGAGACGTATGGGATGAATTGTGGAATCTAGGAGAAAGCAATCTGTATAATCAGGCTTTGGTACTCAATTATAAACTGCCCCTGCGCTATATTCCTTTCTTGAGTTTTATCGATGCCAATTATAACTATTCTGGAAATTTTAACTGGCAGCGTGGATCCGATGCCTTGGCGAATGTACTTAGTGAAGATGGAACGCCGTTGGGCATTGTTCATACGGTTCAAAATGCCAATACAAAGTCGCTGGCAGGTTCGATTTCATTCGATCGTTTGTACAGCATTTTGGGCTTGAAAAAAGGAACTGCAAAATTCTCTCCACTAGTGCAACGACGTTTGGCCGAAAAACAAGCCAAAGGAGAAGCCCAAGACAAGGAAAAAAAGAAAAAAGACAATACGTTGTTAAAAAAAGTGGTTGACGGTTTAAGCACCATCAAACGAATTCAATTTAATTATTCGGAAAATAACGGAAAAGTACTCCCTGGCTATCTGCAAGGGGTGGGAGGTTTTGGCACCGTTGATCCCTCTTTTGGGTTTACTATGGGGAGCCAAGATGATGTGCGTTACGAAGCCGCCCGGAATGGTTATCTTACGAGATTCCCCAATTTTAATCAACCCTTCACCCAAGTACACAATAACAAATTGACAGTTACTGCGCAGTTCAACCCCTTCAAGGATTTTATTGTTGACTTCAATGCCGAGCGAACCTACTCGGAAAACATACGGGAGAATTTCCAAATAGAAAACCAAGAGTATGTGCCCCTGAACAGTAATACATTTGGGAATTTTGGAATGTCCACTTTGCTGATCAAAACAGCCTTTAACCGAACCCGAGGCGTAACCAATGCTAGCTTTGACGTTTTTCGAGCCAATCGCTATGAGATTGCTCGTCGCTTGGCGGTGGAATCGAACCTGCCCACCGATGATTTAGGATCGTTTGGCTACCCCAAGGGCTATGGAAAAAATCAACAAGATGTGTTGGTTGCTGCATTCTTATCTGCCTACACGGACACAGCTCCAGAGAAAATAAACTTAGACCCTATCCAATCCGTGCCCCTTCCGAATTGGAATTTAAAATACACCGGCTTGAGCAGCTTAAAAGCATTCAAAAACGTATTCAATCGTTTTTCTATTGCGCATGCCTATAGAGCGAGTTATACCTTGACTAATTTTCAAACCAATTTGGATTTTGACCCCCTAAACCCACTCCAACGGGATGAGGCAGGGGACGTGATACCTAAACGTTTATATAGTAATATCAATTTGGTGGAGCAATTCAATCCTTTGGTTCGGTTGGATGTTGAATTCAAAAATTCCCTTAAAATTTTAGCAGAATTAAAACGCGATCGGGCACTTTCATTGAGTTTGGATAACAGTCTATTAACAGAATCCAGTGGGAACGAGTATGTGATTGGAATGGGGTATCGCATTAAAGATTTACGGATTCGGACGAATCTCAATGGAAAAAGAACGACACTTTCTGGAGATCTAAACTTGAAGGCAGATATGTCCTATCGAAGAAACATTACTGTTTTGCGTAATTTGGAGTACAACAACAACCAAGTCACGGCTGGACAAACCCTTTTGTCTATCAAGTTTACTGCAGATTATAACCTTTCACGGAATCTTACAACCTTGTTTTTCTACGATCATAATTTCTCCAAATTTGAAGTTTCTACCGCCTTCCCACAGACCAGCATTCGATCTGGATTTACACTGCGATACAATTTCGGAAATTAGCACTTCTTTTCCATCGGAAAACATTTACATTTGTCTGAAAACAACAATTTATGAATGTACCCGAAGGACTTCTATACACCAAAGACCACGAGTGGGTTAAAATTGAAGGTGGCAAGGCCACAGTAGGAATCACTGACTTCGCACAAGGCGAATTGGGAGATATTGTTTATATTGAAATAGAAACGCTGGACGAAGCCGTTGCGCAAGAAGAAGTCTTTGGAACCGTGGAAGCAGTCAAGACCGTATCAGATCTTTTTATGCCTTTGACAGGGACCGTAGTCGCATTCAATGAACTGTTGGAAGACACCCCAGAGAAAGTCAACGAAGATCCTTATGGAGAGGGTTGGATGATTCAAATTGACTTGGATGATCCCAACAATAGAGAAGGCTTGATGACAGCAGCTGAATACACAGCCCTTGTAGAAGAATCCTAAGGAAGAAGATCAAGGAATAATTTAAGCCCGTAAAGCCGCATTTTTATCAAATATTTTTTAGTTTAGCCTTCCAACACTAGATTTATGCAACCGAAGAAAAATCCGAAAGCAGATTTATCACAAAATAGTAGTTTGTACTTTGTCGCTGGACTTGCCTTCATCCTATTGGTTTCCTGGCAAGCCATTGAGTGGAAAACATACGAAAAAAGCATGTATGGTTACGAAGCTTTGAACGTTGAAGACGATGATGATGAAGACGTACCAATTACCGAGCAAATAAAAACACCACCCCCGCCAGCTCCCGAAGTCATCGAAGTAGTAGAGGATGAAGAAGAAGTGGAAGAGACAGTTATTGAATCTACAGAAACCGATGAGGAAGAAATCATTGAGATTGTTGAAGTGGAGGAAGTAGAAGAAGATATTGATGTTCCCTTTGCAGTGATCGAGGACGTTCCAATTTTCCCAGGCTGTGAACGTGTGAAAAAATCAGAAAGAAGAAATTGCTTCCAAGAGAAAATGAATCGTCACATTCGTAAGAATTTTCGCTACCCTGAAATTGCTCAAGAAATGGGAATTCAAGGACGTGTATATGTGCAATTCGTGATTGCTAAAGATGGAAATATTACGGGTGTTCGGATGCGCGGGCCAGATAAGAACCTAGAGAAAGAGGCAGCACGGATCATTGGAAAACTACCTAAAATGACACCCGGGAAACAAAGGGGGCGTCCGGTACGAGTTCCTTTCAGTATCCCAATTACCTTTCGTTTAAACTAATTAAAAAAGATCCCGATTTCGATCGGGATTTTTTTTTGGTAAGATTTTTGTACTTTTTAGATTCCTAAATCTTACCGACATGCAAGTAAAAAAGAATCCTAAAGCTGATTTAAATCGCAACATTTCCCTCTATTTCGTCATAGGCCTCTGTTTGGTCCTATTTATCACTTGGCGACTTATTGAGTGGAAAACCTATGAAAAAAGTTCATTTGATTCCGAAGCCTTACAGGTAGAAGATGCTGATGACGAAGAAATTCCAATTACCGAACAA
>CALITN010000118.1 GCA_938041595.1 uncultured Flavobacteriaceae bacterium
GGGGATCTCACTGGCTTTGGTGATTTGATAGTTCCATTTGGTCACGGGAGTGGAAATTCCAATGATATCGGTTTCTTGAAAAGCGTCAGATCCCAAAAGATGGGAAGCAACTTGGCCCGTGATGCAAACCATGGGTGTGGAATCAATTTGCGCATCGGCAATACCAGTCACCAAGTTGGTCGCTCCAGGCCCAGAGGTAGCCATAGCAACCCCCACGCGACCAGAGGTTCGTGCATAGCCTTGAGCCATGTGCGTGGCCCCTTGTTCGTGTCGTGTCAGGACATGATCGAGCTGGTCTTGAAATTTATACAACTCATCATAAATGGGCATGATGGCGCCACCTGGATATCCGTAAATCAGGTCAACTCCTTCTGCCAAAAGGCAGCGGATAACGGCTTCTGCGCCTGTAATTTGCATTGCTTTTTCCTTTGTTATGGCCATAATTTATTGATCCGTAACACAGCCCTCGGAAGCGGTGGCTACGTTTTTGATGTATTTATATAAAACACCCTTACTGAATTTATAAGGGGGTTGCTGCCATTTTTGTTTGCGTTCATCCAAAGTAGCTGAGGGTAAATCCACACTCAGGGTGTTGGCTTCGGCATCGATGGTGATCAGGTCTCCCGTTTCGATTAAAGCTAAAGGGCCTCCTTCTTGGGCTTCGGGAACAATATGTCCTACCACAAAACCGTGGGTTCCTCCCGAAAAACGCCCATCTGTAATCAAGGCTACCGATTTTCCTAAGCCCGCACCCATAATAGCGGCCGTGGGCTTGAGCATTTCCGGCATCCCGGGACCTCCTTTGGGGCCTTCATAGCGAATCACCACAACTTCTCCCGCTTGAACTTCACCGTTTTTGATCCCTGCATTGGCTGCAAATTCACCGTCGTAGACACGGGCAGACCCTTTAAAAAGCAATCCTTCTTTTCCGGTGATTTTAGCGACCGAACCGTCAGGGGCTAAGTTTCCTTTTAAAATACGAATATGCCCTGTTGGCTTGATGGGTTCGGCTAGGGAACGAATGATGTGCTGTCCTTTGGAAAGTCCTGGAACATCTGCTAGATTTTCGGCTAGTGTTTTTCCTGTAACTGTCAAGCAATCCCCGTGAAGCATGCCATTTTCCAACATAAACTTTAATACTGCAGGGATGCCCCCTACCTGATGTAAGTCCTTCATTAGGAATTTTCCACTGGGTTTTAAGTCTGCTAGAAAAGGGGTGGTATCACTAATCTTTTGAAAATCGTCGATGGTTAGGTCAATCTCAGCCGCTTTAGCAATAGCCAGAAAGTGAAGTACTGCATTGGTAGATCCTCCTAAAACGGCGATCAAACGCAGTGCATTTTCCAAGGATTTGCGGGTGACAATATCTCGGGGTTTAAAATCTTTTTCCAATAAGGCAAGTAACTGTTTTCCTACCTGATGGCATTCTTCGTTTTTCTCTAAACTGATTGCTGGATTGGAGGAGTTGTAGGGCAAAGCCATTCCTAAGGCTTCAATGGCAGAGGCCATGGTATTGGCGGTGTACATCCCCCCACAGGCACCGGCACCCGGACACGCACTTTTGATAACGCTTTTGTATTCTTTCTCGTCTATAGTACCCGCCACTTTCTCACCCCAAGCTTCAAAAGCAGAAACCACATCCAGTTCTTTCCCGTTGTGACAGCCCGAATCTATAGTGCCTCCGTAAACCAAAATGGAAGGACGGTTTAGACGAAGCATTGCCATCAGAGCACCCGGCATATTTTTATCGCAACCCACAACGGTCACGACTCCATCGTAGGACATCGCCTGCACCACCGTTTCTACCGAATCAGCGATGACATCGCGAGAAGGCAAGGAAAAGCGCATCCCGGGGGTCCCCATAGAGATACCGTCACTAACTCCAATGGTGTTAAAAATCAAGCCAACCATCTCCTGTTCTGGGATGCCTTTTTTGATTTGCGTGGACAAATCATTGAGATGCATATTACATGGATTCCCTTCATATCCCGTGCTGGCAATTCCAATCAAAGGTTTTTGGAAATCATCGTCGGTCAGACCAATGGCATGCAACATTGCTTGTGCAGCTGGCTGGGTTGGGTCTTGTGTAACCCGATGGCTGTATTTGGTGAGTTTACTCATAGTTATTTACGAAATTAAAAGCAGTGCCCAAAACAGGCCAAACCCTTCATTATTCTGTATTATATCCAACAGTTACATAATAGGGTTAAAACACTGTAAAACAGCTTTTTGTTAGTCAAATTTTCACACATTCAATCGTTGTGAAAAAATCAACAAAAGCACTAGCCATCGTATTTAAGGCACAAATCTAGAAACTATTTCACAGAGTTGGCGATATTTGATAAAAATTATGAAGATGAAAAAGGTAAGTGTTACCGAGGCCATTCGCTACCGCCGCTCCGTTCGAGTGCAAAGCGAAACACCCATTGACAGTTCTTTGGTCAAAGGCTGCATTGCCAATGCCACACTAGCACCCAACAGCAGCAATATGCAGCTATGGGAATTCTACCATATCACCGGTGAAGAAACCAAAAAAGCCATCAAGGCGGCCTGCTTCAACCAACCTGCCGCCCGGACGGCCCAACAATTGGTTATTCCTGTGGTTCGGATGGATCTTTGGAAACAACGTCTCCAAGCCTTAAAGGAGGACCTCATCACAGGATTTGAAAAAACCAAAAAGCGCGACCCTGAAAAAGAAGCCAAAGCCATGGCTTATCTGGACGATGAAATGCCCGAAATCTATCAGAAAAAATCTTGGTGGAAAACCTTTAGCTTGCAACGCAAGGTCCGCCAACAGGGAAAAACCAAAGCTGTTTATCGTGAGGTGGGAGCCTGTGATTTACGAATCATCGGGCAACGGAGTACTGCCTTGGCGGCACAGAATTTTATGATCAGTATGGCAGAAGTAGGCTATGATACCTGCCCTATGGAAGGCTATGACTCCGTACGTATCAAAGCTATTTTGGGCCTTCCCGATACGGCGGAGATCAACATGGTTATTGGTTGTGGTATTCGCGCTGAAAACGGTATCTATGGCGATCAATTTCGATTGCCCCTGGAAGCCGTTTATTTCGAAAAATAGTCACGCGTCCACAAAATCCAATCGGAGCTTTTTACCGGTGGTTTGCTGCGCTAAAAAATTCATTTCCGCACGATCCAGAGACAAAACGCGTAAGTACCCTCCCGTTACTTGACCATCAGCCATAGCCACCAGAAGTCCTCCGCCAGAAGACAGTTGAATGGTTCCAGGAGGAATAATCCCGCTTAAGGGCTGAAAGTCCAGTGGGCTGATCGTTCCTTCCAAGCGATAGCCCATCCGATTGTTACTCCCCACCACAAAACTGCCTTTTTTCAATTCCTTTTGAATGTGTTTGGGACAGTCGTCCCAGTCGATACCACGACGTACTTTAAGACGGTCACGCACCCCCAAGGATTGACTATTGATTTCCCCTGTAGAAGCGGTTATTTCGGGAAACAACAAACTCGTAACATAAGATAGTTTTTCTCCTTTTGGCACCCGAGCCGCTGGGCTAATGGGGAAAAACTGCGAAGCACTTCCCAAGTAGTGAGGGCTCTGTAAGCCGCCCAAAAAAGCCATATAAACCCGTGCGCCATGGGTCATTTTCCCCACCCGAAGCACATCACCCAAATCACATAAAAAAGGCCGATCGAGGGCTTGGACGTTTTGGTTGTGGGTCAGGGCTACTTCTGCCCCGCTAACGGCCACCCAAACAGGGTCGTTAAACAACAATGTGGGGCCCGAAAGCGTAATTTCCAAAGCGGCCTGTGGGGTGTCATTGCCCACTACTCGATTGGCTCGTGCAAAACTCTCAGTATCCATAGGGCCCGATAGCGGTACTCCCTTGCCGCGCCAACCCCTACGGCCGCTGTCTTGGATGCTCGTATAAAAACCCGGCTCAAGAACCTGACAAAACGATTTCTTTTTCGGCATGGTGTGGAATTAAATTCGATCTGTTTTGCATGGATTCAAAAGTATTGGTGTCAATAGCAACCCACTGAATACGATCTCCGGGTTCTAAAAAGAAGGCGGGACTGCGATTGCGATCAAATAGCGCTACGGGACTTTGCCCCAAAAGTTGCCAACCGCCCGGACTCAATTGGGGGTAGATGCCAACATAGCGCTCACCCACCGCCACCGATCCTACCGGGACCCTTAAGCGTGGTTCTTTTCTTCGGGGCAATTGCAGGGCTTTCGGCAGTCCATTCAGATAGACAAAACCCGGCAGAAAACCGTAAAACTGAACATAGAGTTGTTGCTTCAAAAAGGCGCTGCGATAGGTTTTTATTTGATCCGTATCTCCTTTGAAAAGGGTTGTTAAATCATCACAGTCATTACGGTCAAGGTGAATGGGGATTTCCCATTGTTTATAAGCAAACTGCTTTTCTATTAGGGTCTGTTGCCAAGTATCCCGAATCACCGTTTCTATATTTTTTTGACCCAACGAGCTTTTAAAAAATATCAGAAATCCCCGCGGTTCTGCTACAATCTCCTCCAAAACCCCTTCCAGGCTTTTTTCTAACAAACCAATCCAATAGTGTTGCTGTAGAATTTCTGCCTGTGTAGCCACCAAAGGAGCTATACTTACAAAGCATTGATCGGATTGCGGATAATGAAGTGTATAAGTCATGCCGTAGCGTTTTTGGAAAGAATCTTGGCATGTTCCAATGCATCAGGGGTGTCGCTATGCAAACAAACGGTTTGGCAGCGCAAAGCCCATTGGTTACCACTACGGGTTCGAACAAAACCCGAAACTAGATTTTGATATTGATCCATGACAGCCTTCGCATCCCTTAGGACAGCTCCTTCTTCGGCAC
>CALITN010000119.1 GCA_938041595.1 uncultured Flavobacteriaceae bacterium
CAACAACTGTTACTGTTTCTGTTTGAACAACTGTCACTGTTTCACCAGGGACCTCTACTTCTACATATTCAATTACAGGGTCGTCATCTGAACAGCGTAAAAATAAAGTTAGTACCAATAATGTTACGAATGAGATTTTTAGATTTTTCATTTTGTTAGGATTAAAATATTTTATGCCACAAATCTAGGGGACGCCCCTGTTTTTTTCTTTAGTTGTATGTTAACTCTAAAGCCAAAAACACTAATTTTTTGTTAAGTAAATCAAATCAAATAACCTTAACTTAACATCTTCTTAAGTGGCGATAAATACAAGTTTAAAAATGAACTGGGACACCCTACTATCACTAAAGCGCTTCGGCGATACCAGCAAACGCTTACGATCCGAACAAGATGCTACCCGCTTAGGGTTTGAAGTGGACTACGATCGAATTGTCTTTTCAATGGCTTTTCGAAGCCTTCAGGACAAAACCCAAGTAATTCCTTTTTCGCAAAAAGATTTTGTCCATACCCGACTCACGCATTCCCTAGAAGTATCCGTTGTTGGACGAAGCTTAGGTCGTTTGGCAGGGAAGTATCTTCTCGAAAAATATCCGCACTTATCGGGAACTTTGGGTTATCAAGCCAACGATTTTGGTGCCATTGTAGCTGCTGCTGCGTTGGCTCATGACATTGGGAATCCTCCTTTTGGTCATAGTGGAGAGAAGGCCATCGGTCATTTTTTTAAAGAGGGTACGGGAAAGCAATACGAATCGAATTTGACAAAAAAACAATACGAAGACCTCTGTTCTTTTGAAGGCAACGCCAATGGATTCAAAATTCTCTGTCAGTCACAAGTTGGGAGTCCAGGAGGACTTCGACTGAGTTATGCAACGCTAGGTGCTTATATGAAATATCCCAAAGCATCTTTACCCTATCGACCTTCACAGCATGTGGCCGATAAGAAATTTGGCTTTTTCCAATACGATCAGGCTATGTTTGAGGCCGTAGCGACCGAGTTAGAGATGCAGGGCAGCAAAAAGTGTCATCGGCATCCCTTGGCATATCTTGTGGAGGCGGCAGATGATATATGTTACACCATTATTGATTTTGAAGATGGCATTAATTTAGGTTGGATTCCTGAATCCTATGCATTAGAATATTTACTGCAACTGGTACAAGGAACCATAGACACCAAAAAATACGCTTCCTTGGAAAGTCGTCCTCAAAGATTGAGTTATTTACGTGCCTTAGCGATTAATAGTTTGATTCAAGAAGCTACTAGAGTATTTATGGAAAATGAAAGTCAAATTTTGGAAGGCACTTTCCCTCACGCTCTTTTGGACCGTTGTCAATACCAGGCTCAGATCAATGATATTATCGGAATTAGCATCGACAAAGTATATCAGTCAGATGAGGTTGTGCAAAAGGAAATCATGGGCTATCAGGTATTAACCAAATTATTGGATGCATTTGTTGGGGCGGCAATTCACGCCTTGGAGGGGCGTGCCAATTCCTATGACAACTTATTGTTGCAACTCATTCCAGAGGGTACTCCCTTTATTGGGAATACCCATTATGAGACCCTATTAAATGCCAGTTGTTTTGTAGCAAGTCTTTCCGATGGAAAGGCCAAAGATTTGGCACAAAAAATCCATTAACTTTGCCCTAAAAATACGCTATGGTTTTTCGCTGGATTTTGGTTCTTGCCATGACCGCAATCATTCAGATTTACGCTTTTCAAGCCGTAAAAACATTTACAGCCAATAGAACAGTTCATATCTTATACTGGATAGTAGTGATTTTCATTTTGGCGTTGTTCTATGGACAAAGTCTTTATTATGTCAGCAGTCGAGGTTTTTCTCATTTTATGAGTTATTCTTTAGGCTTGTTTTTTTCCCTGTTTTTGTTCCAAAGTTTTTTGATTCTATTTCTGTTTTTGGAGGATATCATCCGACTTCCACAGGCATTGTATCGCTATGTGACCACCCAGCAAACCGAGGGCATGCTTCCCGAAAGACGAAAGTTTATTTCTCAAATTGCTTTGGGCTTGGCAGCGATTCCGTTTACCGCCTTGTTGATTGGTATGGTGCGAGGGAAATACAATTATAAGGTCTTGAAATACACCCTAACTTTCGATGATCTGCCCGATGCTTTTGATGGGCTTACCGTAGCACAGATATCAGATATCCACTCTGGTAGTTTTGACAATCCCGAAAAAGTGGCTTATGGAGTTGACTTAGTGAATCAGCAAAATCCCGACTTAATTCTATTTACGGGAGACATTGTCAATAATAAAACAACAGAATTGTATCCCTACCAGTCCATATTTTCCAAACTGAGTGCTCCTATGGGCGTTTATTCAATTTTGGGTAACCACGACTATGGCGATTATGTGGACTGGGAGAGCGAAGCGGCCAAACGCCAAAACATGGAGGATTTAAAACGAGCCCAAAAAGAAATGGGTTTTCGCTTGTTGCTCAATGAAAGTGTATCGCTTGAAAAAGGTGGAGAGAAAATTTCCCTGCTAGGAGTCGAGAATTGGGGTAAAGGCCGTTTTAAAAAAGCAGGGGATTTGGAAAAAGCTATTGCTGATGTGGCCCCCGAGGATTTTAAAATTTTAATGAGCCATGATCCATCTCACTGGGAAGCGCAGGTGCTTCCCCATCCTTTTCCGTTTCATCTAACCCTCAGTGGACATACACATGGAATGCAGTTTGGGATTGATATTCCCGGAGTTATAAAATGGAGTCCTGCCAAGTGGCGCTACAAGCAATGGGCTGGAATTTACAACCAAGGACAGCAATATTTGAACGTCAATCGGGGCTTTGGATATTTGGCGTATCCAGGGCGTGTGGGGATATGGCCAGAGATCTCATTGATCACACTTAAAAAGAAGCCCGTTGCGATTTGATAAAAAAAATCTACATTTGTTTGTAGCGTAAAACCACACTATGTCAAAGTTTGGAGAGCTTATAGACGATAACCAGCCTTTGTTGTTGTTCTTCTTTAACGATGAAAACGACCTCGCTGAAAATATGCATCCCGTATTGAGAGATGTCGCCGCAGCCATTGGTGATAGTGGTAAAGTCATCAAAATTGATACCGAGAAAAACGAAAAGCTTTGCAGTGCCCTACGGGTAAAAGTGCTTCCAACGCTGATGATTTACAAAGCGGGAGAAATGCTATGGCGTCAAAGCGGAGAGCAAGATGCCAATACGCTGATCAGCTTGATGCAAGACCATCAGTAAAGAGCCACTGTCCTCTATTTCACTTTTATTCTTTGATCAAATCCTTTATTGCCTCCTGGTAGAGTGAATCCAAGGGACGGTAAAAAGTTACGGTGTCATTGACTTTGATATCATCCAAAAAGGCTCGATAATTCATAACCCCTGCTTTGATTCGTTGGACGATTTGTAATTGGCCTTCCTGTGGGAATCGTGAAAATAACGCCATACGATCTTCATACACATCCGAAATGATACGCCCCAGCATCCGTGCTTTTAAAGTATTTCCTGCGGCATAATACCCCAGCATGATGTCTTCCAATTCGGTGTAGTAGTCAAATTCCCCGTAGAGGAATAAAAAGGGCCGAGCTGTTTGCATGAACTGATCGAGGGTTTGCTCTAGGATTTTTTTGTCATCATGAACCAGTACAGCTTCGATCAAAGTGCGGTAGCGTTCAATTTCGGTGATGATTTCTTCTCCAATTCCATACTGTTGATTGGGATCTAAGGAGGCGAAATAGGTCAATCGATCGGCATATTTATCGGCAACTTTCTCTACCAGTTGTTGTGCTTTTTGGTTTTTTCCGATTTTATAATATCCATCTACAAACGGAACCAATAAGCTGTAGTAGCCATAAAAATCTAGGGGCATTTTTTCTAAGGCCAAGTCAATGATCTCCTCTGCGCGTTCCAATTGTTTTTCTTCAATCAATTGTTCGGCCAGTCGCGCCATGTTGCTACGGAAAGAAATACTGTTTTTTCGGGTTTCTGGATCGTGATAAATATCCGGCAGATTGGAATTTCCCCAGCTCCATTTTTTTACAATCTCATACATGGTTTCGCTATCAATACGCCCCATCAAATAGGGATTTATGGGACTGAGCTCGGTCTTAATGGGGACTAATTTGTACACCAACCCGTC
>CALITN010000120.1 GCA_938041595.1 uncultured Flavobacteriaceae bacterium
CAATACCTTGATCTTGGATTGTAAGGATGGCTACGTTTTCGTTGTGTTCGGAATAAACATCGATCTTAGGAGGGCCCTCGGTATATTTGATGGCATTATCTAAAATGTTCACTATAAGATTGGTGAAATGGTTAAAATCACCCTCAAAAATGGGAGCATTGGTGTCCAAATGAGTTTTGATGTAACCTTCCTTGTTCGTTACAATTAGGCTTACATGGTTTACTGCTTCTGCAATGAGCTCGTTGAGATCTATAACTTCCCAATCCAATAAAGTAGTCCCTCTTTCCAACTGAGATATTTTGAGTACATTTTCTACTTGTGTCAGCATGCGTGTGTTCTCCTCCCGAATCATGTTGGTGTATTGTAGTATTTTTGAGGGAGCGTCGATGGTTTTTGGATTGGCAATAGCATCGAGAGCTAAATTGATGGTTGCAATAGGTGTTTTGAACTCATGTGACATATTATTGATAAAGTCTGTTTTTATTTCAGAGATTTTTTTCTGCTGAATGATTTGATATAGTGCACTAGTAGAAACCAGAATAATAAAAACAGTCAAAATCAAGGATAAGCTAGCAACTCCCATAATGGAAGATGTCACATATTTATCACGGGTGGGAAAGCTCACGCGTAATTCATAGGGGCTGTTGCCCTGTTGATCCAAAAAAACAGGAGCGCTGTAGGCCACCCCCTGTTGTATTTCCTGATAGTTAGTGGATTTTATTTTGGTCCCCAACCCATCGTTATATACGCCAAATTGATACGGGATCTGTATATCGCGCTCCTTGAGTTCCAAGTCCAAAAGCATTATTACTTCTTGGTTACTTACTCGTCGATGAATTGGCAGGGTATTAGCATAATCCATATAAGCATCACGATACTTGGCCTCATCATAGCTATTGAGTCTGTCAATACGCTTTAGTTTCTGAATGGAGCTTGCCAATCGATTTTCGCGATTAAAGACTTCTTTTTTGAGTATTGTGGTCGTTCGGACGCTTTTATAGTCCTTGAGGTTGGTTATAGAATCGCGTTGCCCCAATACTGGGTCAAAATAGCTCCCATCAATGTTATAGTCCTCCTCGAGAATTCCAAAGGCAAAAAATGTGGAGAGATTGTTAGGACGATCTTCATCTAAAAACAAAAAGACATCCGTAAAGTTGGACTCCGTAGGTTTTCCTACAGAATCAATAAGCTTTTGATAGGCGCTAATGTAATCTGATAACTCTCGATTCTGAATCTCCCGAGTCACCGATTTAAGTGTTTGGTTCACAGCCAAGGAAAATTCCTCCTCCTTATTCTCCCAAGAAGTAGAAATCCAAAAAGCCTGTACCCCAATAATTCCAAAAATGGAAGTGATCATCAGGGAGACTAAAACAAAGAATTTATTTTTTTTCAAAAGTATCGATGCTAAAGCATTACAAAATTCTGTAAAATTTACTACTAATTTTCATAAGGGATTGTTAAGTGTTGCTAATGCTTTATCGAAGCAACTCCTTGTATATTCGCTCTAATTCGTTTTCAGTAGTCTTCCAGTCGGTATTATCAATAACATAATCCGCCAATGGAATTTTTTGAGCATCGGGCCATTGTTTTTGCATACGCTGTCGAACTTCCGTTTCGGAAATCCCGTCACGCGCCACTACTCGCTGTATTCGAACGTTCTCGGGAGCTGTTAGCAAAATAATTTTATCGTACTTTTTTTTTCCTTGATTTTCAAATAAAATAGCAACTTCACTAACAATGAATGGGGCTTGTTGTTGCTGAACAAAGTTTTGAAAATCAAGGCGAACAGCTGGATGAACGATTCCATTTAAGAATTCTAACGCTTCTTGGTTGTTAAAAACCTTTTTTCCCAGTGCTTTTCGATCCAAGCCTGTTTCGGTATATATTTCTGAGCCAAAATAGGCCTGTACTTTTGCTTTTACCTCTGGGTTCTGATTCAAAACCTTATGTCCCGCAAGGTCGGCTTGATAACAAGGAATACCTTTACTTTTAAAAAAAGTAAGCGCTTTGGATTTACCACTGCCAATTCCTCCAGTAAGTCCAACGATTTTCATTGCCGAATAAGATAATTTACAAAGTGAGGGGACCAATGAATAGATCGCATATGCGGGGATTGTCGGGCCATCGACACAAGCAGTGTTTTTTCATGTACTGCTTTGGAATCCTCGAAGTTAACCGTCATTTCAAAGTCCATGGGGGAAATAGAATCCACCAAACGCAAAGGGACCAAGCCACGAATTTTAACTGCTGGAGGAAACAAACGAATTGTCATATTCTCAGGAAGCTTCTTTATCTGTATGGGAATATCGTAAGTCAACTCTGTGAATTTAGCAGTTTTGGCTCGAACAACAACTACCTGATTGGAAGATTCCTGAACACCTTCTGGAAATTGCAAGGCGATCGCTTGCGAAAAATCACGGTTCAATTCTTTTTTGACTAATTTCTGTGTGGATATCGATTTAATCCTACTTATCTCAGATCCAGCGCCCAGAATTTCAATACTATCGGGCTCCATTATGGGAGCTTGGGAAAAATTAAATCCCGTTTTGAAGTGAATCTCTGAATTGAATACCACAGGAACTTTTTTCTTCTCTAAGCGTTCTAAGGTAAAAACTAAGCTTGAGGGGGTCAAAAGCGTAATACGGCTATTTTCAAACAATTGACTGCTTAGATAGGCTTGTTGAATCAGTAAATTTATTTGTCCCGAGCGATCCTCTAATTGTGCATTTTGAAGGTTTACTTTTAGTGTTTTTCCAAAAATCTGGTATGCTAACAATTGGAAACCACTAGCCTCTACACTGGCCGTTATTTCAGAAGGAGCGCTTGTAATAGTGATCTCTTTAGGTGTTTTTTCAAATTTGATATCAAAATCGACACGCGCTATATAAACATTTGAAAAGCGAGTTAGTATCCAAAACACAACAGATATGGCCACAAAAACTAAAAAAAACTGAGTCTTGCTCTTGTCCGGTAGCCATCGATTGGCCCACTGCTTAAACTGATTGAACTGTCCGGACATCTTATTTGCTTAGGAAGCGTTTGTCAATGCATCTATAACATCTTGACTGACTCCTACATTGGAGAAACCACCATCGTGAAATAAATTTTGAAGGGTGACTTTTCGGCTGTAATCGGAGAACATCATCACAGTGTAATTAGCACAATCTTCCGCAGTAGCGTTTCCAAGCGGTGCCATTTTTTCAGCATAGGTCAAAAATCCATCCAAGCCTTCAACACCTTTTCCTGCTGTAGTCAATGTTGGTGACTGAGAAATGGTGTTTACCCGTACTTTTTTGTCCTTGCCAAAGAAATAACCAAAACTACGTGCAATGGATTCTAAATAAGCTTT
>CALITN010000121.1 GCA_938041595.1 uncultured Flavobacteriaceae bacterium
CTGCTCAAGTTGCTAAGAAAACCATATTTGGATTCAAATACTTGCGTATAGTGCGGAAAGGGAGGGAGTGTCTGTTTTGCATTCAAAAGTGATTCTTGTAATTGGTGCTTGGCAAAATTCAAGGCAACGTCTTTCTGAGGGATGTCTAACTCCAAGGCGTCAAAGAGTACATTTAGAAAACGACGGTTAAATTGATAAAGCTTGTCTGCAGTTTCATGATAGAGGGGTGCAAAGGCATCTTCATAAAACTCAAAAAAGGGAGACGAACGATAGGCCACTTGTAGAGATTTCCAATGCAGTTGTTGCCATCGGGAATTAACATCTGTTTGTACTTCGTTTTCTTTCTGATGGCTTTGCTGTCGTTTGTGGACAATGGGAATGGTGAGTGTCAATCGTCCGTTGGCTGCATAAATATAGGCTCTGTTGCGATAGGTTTGTTTGTGATAGTGGCTGTCCGTAACCCAATAGATGGTGTCTTGTTGGAGCAGCCATGTCAAATACGAAACTGGAGGGGCATAGGCAGGGACGATCACGGGGGTCATGCCGCTTCTTTTTGAGCCTTTCGTCTGCGGTACCAGCTAAAGGCTTGGTATAGTGCTATAAACACCAAGAAATGGGGGAAATAGGAACGTGGTTTTCCATCCAATCCAACCGTGGTAAAGACCCGGTCCCAGCGAATTCGCCAATTCTTAATCCCATCGTTGATTCCCTCGATACTAAACCATATAAAAACAGGTTTGCCCACAATATGATCCTCAGGTACAAAGCCCCAAAAGCGACTGTCTTCAGATCTGTGGCGGTTGTCACCCATCATCCAATAGTAATCTTGTTGGAAGGTATAGTTGGTGGTTTCTTTTCCGTTGAGGTAAAAACGATCACTTTTTTTGATAAAGTCGTTTTTCTCGTATTCACGAATCAGCTTTTTATAGAGGGGGTAATTTTCTGAAGTGAGTTGCACTTGCATTCCTTTTTTGGGGAGCACCAAAGGCCCAAAATTATCCTCGTTCCAATCGTAGGGCAGCGCATTTGGGAAAAAATTGGTATTGGGAATTTTTTCCATTTGATTCTTTCGTACGATAGAATCTATCCAAGTTTCTGCAGCCAAGGCTTCAGCTTCTTTGAGTGTAAGGGTGAGTTCTCTTTCACGCTCCAAAACTTCGGTGACTTGCAGTCGTTGTTCTTGTACGATCTCCAGGGGTAGTCCTTTGCTGCTGGTAATGAGTCTAAAGTCTTCAACACTATTCCCTCTGGTGGATAGAAGGTATGGACGCAGTGCATTAAAGGCCTGTTGGGTTATTCCTTTAACCTTAAAAGTGCGAATAAAATCTGTGTGTCCGGCGGCAAGGAGTTTTTTAGCAGAGATTCCTTTTTCATGCGAAAGAGTGTGTACATATTGTACTCGGGCGCGTTCGGGGAGTTGAGTTCGTTCTCCGTCGATATGCACCAGGCCATTGATAATTTCAAGGGTGTCCCCTGGAATGGCTACACAGCGTTTTACATAATTTGATTTTTTATCGATGGGTTTGCGAACACCTGCTTCTTTTACAAAAAACTGACGAACCGTATCTGCCGGCCAACTAAAGACCACGATTTCGTTGCGCTCTACTTTTTGAAGTCCGGGTAAACGCATAAAGGGTAACTGCGGTTTTTTGAGGTAAGAACGCACTTTAAGTACTGGAATGGTGTCATGGACCATAGGAAAAGAAACCGTTGTTGTTGGTACCCGAGATCCAAAATGAAATTTACTTACAAATAGAAAATCACCGATCAAAAGGGTTTTTTCTAGAGAACCTGTTGGAATAATATAAGGTTGCATAAAGTAAGTGTGAACCAAGGTGGCGGCCACCACGGCAAAAAGCACCGAACTGATCCATTCGCCAAAAGCTGTTCGCGGTTTTAGGCTACGATCTTTGATATGAGTAAGTGTGCCACCGTAGTTTTTAGTCGCTGTGTAAAGACCCGCTGTAAGCAATACGAGTGTCGTATCACGACTATTGTTGAAGCCAAAACTACGAATCGTTTCTACCCATATAACGGGAATAATCATCAAGTTGATGATGGGGATAAACATCAGGATTACCCACCAACGAGGGCGGTGAATGATCTCCATTAAAACCAAGGCATTGTATAAGGGAATAGCTGCTTCCCATGACTTTTTTCCTGCCGCTTGGTAAAGTTTCCAAGTGCTTAAAAAATGCACTGCGTTGAGTGCTATAAACAATACGATCCAGCCAGTCCAGCTCATAATTTTTGGTTCAAATTACTAATCTCTTTAGGTTTCGTTTCCTTCTTCAGAAAGATTTAACACATCTTTCATTCTGAAAATTCCTTTTTTCCCTACAATCCACTCGGCTGCAACAACTGCTCCCAAGGCAAATCCGTTACGATTCAGAGCCACGTGTCGAATGCTGATCAAGTCATTGGCTCCTTGAAAATGGATACTGTGGGTGCCCGGTACTTCACCTTCCCGAATCGAATGGATGGGAAGCTCATGATTGGACTCCTTGTTTTCTTCCAGAACCCATTTTTGATAGTTACTATTATCAAGGACTCCTTCTGCCAAAGTAATGGCTGTTCCGCTAGGGGCATCCAGTTTATGAATATGATGAATTTCCTCTATTTTGGCGGTATAGTCAGAGTGTGGGTGCATCAGCTGCGCTAATTTTTCATTGAGGGAAAAAAATAAATTCACACCAATACTAAAATTTGAGGCGTATAAAAAAGCACTGTTTTGCTTTTGACAATAGGCCTCTACTTCTGCAATTTGATCCAACCATCCTGTAGTACCACACACTACAGGCACTCCAATTTTTAATGCACTTTTGATATTGTTTACCGCCGCATCGGGAACGCTAAAATTAATGGCTACTTCGGCTTGTGACAATGTCCCTTCCTGGGTGTCTGGGTCAACAATAGCAACGACCTCGTGGCCCCGCTCTTTGGCAATGCTAGCGATGGCTTTTCCCATTCTTCCGTATCCGAGGAGTGCAATTTTCATAGAAGCTAAAAAGTTAGATTGACTTGCAGTCCCACTTGATTTTGAGAACGGAGAAAATCGTGTTCAAAATGCGGCCTTAGACTGAGTTTGTCGCTGACATTGAATTGGAGTAGGTGGGCACTGACATTAGCCTCCAAAATATTTAGCATATAGGTACCAATGATAAAAATAAAGGCAATGTCCTTGTAGCGTTGATGGAACTTCATTCCGAGAAGCAGGTCTTCTTGAACGGGGATTATCTCTGTGTATTCATCGTCAAAATACCCTGCGGATCGTCTTTTGTAGGCGTTACGGTATTTTAATAATTCATCATTATTGATTTTATAATAATAGGCAGAGGCACCGATGGCTCCATATACCAGTGGTACTTTCCAGTATTTTCCTAAGTAGGCCTGTCCCAAGCCCGGGAGGATCGCTGAATAGAAGGCAGCCTTTGAAGGGGTCAGTGGGTTGGCAATCAGTCGTTGCTTACGGGAAAGTGTTTCTAATTTAAGACTGTCACGTTGGGCAAAAAGGGGCTGACTTCCCAAGCAGGCGATCAAAACCAGTCCCTGGAGTAGTTGTTTCACTTTTTGATTTTTTCAACCCAAGACTGTAAGGTGTCCAAAGAATCAAATGGGATTTGGATACTTCCTTTGCCTTTAGGGTTTGCTTTAATTTTCACACCCTTGTCAAAGAATTCCTGAAAACTTGCTAACCAACCGGCTTCAATAACTGGCGGGGCGGGTTCTTTAAGGTCAAAGACTTCGGGTTCTGATTTGGTTTTTTTCACCAGTTCTTCTGTGGCACGAACGGACAGGCCTTTGGAAATAATTTTCTCGTAAATTCCAAGCTGTACGTTCGGGTCTTCAATATTTATAAGCGCTCGACCATGACCCATTGAGACGAATCCGTCTCGCATTCCAGTTTGAATGATGGGGTCTAATTTGAGCAATCGTAAGTAGTTGGTGACCGTAGAACGTTTTTTTCCAACTCGTTCGCTCAGTTGGTTTTGGGTCAAATTGATATCATTGATCAGCCGTTGGTAAGACAGTGCAATTTCGATGGGATCTAAATCTTGACGTTGGATGTTCTCTACCAAGGCCATTTCTAGCGACTCTTGGTCATTAGCGGTTCGGACAAAAGCTGGAATCGTTTTGAGCTGAATGGATTTTGAAGCTCTAAAACGGCGTTCCCCAGCAACCAATTGGTAGTTGTTAGGTTCAATTTCACGAACGGTGATGGGTTGAACCACTCCAAGTTCACGAATGGAGGTGGCCAGTTCTCGCAGTTTTTCCTCGTTAAAATTGGTTCGAGGCTGAAAAGGGTTTTCCGTAATACGCTCCAAAGGAATTTCGATCACATTTCCAATGACTGTTTTAGTAGCCGTATTGGGTGTGGATTGTGAATTCAAATCAGGATCGTTAAGAATGGCTGAAAGCCCTTTCCCTAAGGCCATTTTTTTTGCTGACTTTGCCATCGGTTAGACTTTATTTTTTTTAATTATTTCGTTGCCCAGTGCAAGATAATTCTCGGCTCCTTTGCTGGTTGCGTCATAAGCGATGATATTTTCACCATAACTAGGTGCCTCGCTTAAACGTATGTTTCGTTGGATTAAGGTTTTGAATACCATTTTTCCAAAGTGTTTGTTGACTTCTTCCACGACCTGATTGGAAAGACGTAATCTGGAATCGTACATGGTCAAAAGTAAGCCTTCGATGTCCAAGTCTGAATTGTGGACTTTTTGAACACTTTTGATGGTATTGAGCAATTTCCCAAGCCCTTCCAAGGCGAAATATTCGCACTGGATGGGGATAATGACAGAATCGGCTGCTGTCAGTGCGTTGAGGGTGATTAATCCTAATGAAGGCGCACAGTCAATCAAAATATAATCATACCGTCCTTTTATGGGTTCCAAGGCTTTGCGTAGCATAAACTCTCGGTCCTCTTTGTCTACCAGTTCGATCTCGGCTGCTACCAAGTCGATATGAGATGGGATTAGATCAAGGTTGGGGCTGTTGGATGTTAGCTTTGCTTCTTGAGCGGTGCTGCTGTGTTCCAAAAGTTGATAGGTCGTTTTCTCTTGTGCATTGACGTCAAAACCCAATCCCGAAGTGGCATTGGCTTGTGGATCGGCATCAACCAACAAAACCTTTTTTTCCAAGATGCCCAAGGCAGCGGCAAGGTTTACAGCGGTGGTGGTTTTTCCAACCCCACCTTTTTGATTGGCTATTGCGATTATTTTTCCCATAGATTCAGTGGTTCGGAGCCTAAAATACAATTTATTGATGCTATAAAGAAATATGTTCTTTGCATTTTATAAAACCTTTTTAAAACGTTATTTACTAATCTGAAATACTGTCTTTAAACTCAATAAGATAAATCTTTTCGCCGTCTTTTTTATGGAGGTAATTCTCCCTTGCAAATTTCTCTAAACTGTCTAGGTTTTGCAATTGTTCGATGGCTGTGGAATCTTTGTCAATTTCTTTTTGGAGTTGCTTTTTTTGGGCATTTAATTCTTTGATTTCCTGATTTAGCTCGTTGTGAATTAATAGGGAGTGCGTGTCTAAAAAGATCATCCAAATCAAAAACCCCATTCCAAGGAGGGTATAGGTGAGGTGTGATTTTTTAAAAAAGAAACGAAAGATTTTTTGCAGCATATTGGTATCTATGGGCGTTCAATGGCACGGACCTGTGCTTCGGTTATGGGAATAGGAGCTGAATTCCCCCAGTTGTTTAAAATATAATTCATTACGTCAGCAACTTCTTCATCGTCCAAACCTTGTGCCGCCATGAGGTTGTTATAGGGGATGCCGTTGACTACAATGGGCCCACGCATACCGTATTTAACGCCTTGGATGCTTTGGGTCAAATTGTTTTTTAAATA